>VGEJ01000026.1 GCA_016869335.1 Alphaproteobacteria bacterium
CTTGACCGCGCTCGCGGCGCCGAGCAGGGCGCGCCAGCGCACCGGCGGCATATAGAGCGCGCCCTTGGCGGCGCCCGGTAGGAACATCGACTCTCGGAGCAGGCGGTCGAGCTGTGGCGGGCTGTAGGGATGGCCATGACCGAACGGTGAACGCTCGAGCCGCGCCCAAATGCCGCGCCGGTTGGGCACGACGACGACGAGCCGGCCGCTGCTCGTCATCACCCGCCACACCTCGCGCAGGAGCGGGCGCACCTGTTCGCTGGTCTCGAGCGCATGCGCGAGCACGACGCGATCGAAGGTAGCATCCGGGAACGGCAGCTCGTCCTCTTCGGCGAGACAGACGATGTTGGGCGAGTCCGGTGGCCAGTGCAGCACGCCCTGATTTGCTGGCATGACCGCGACGACCCGTTCCGCCTCGACCCGGAACGGGCGCAGGAACGGCGTCGCGAAGCCGAGGCCGAGCAGACGCTGGCCGGCGAGGTTGGGCCACAGCACGCGCAGGCGATGGCGGACGATGCGCTGGGCGACCTGGCCGAGGCTCGAGCGGTAGAACTGGCGGAGATCGATGACGTCGGGGCGCATGGGCCATGTTACCACGGCCCCGGTTGCCGCCGGAGCCGGGGACCTGGGGTCCCGCCTGGTGTGAGAATGGCTACAGCCCGGGCAGGGTGCCGGCGGTTAGTCTTAACCGCGGATTAGGCGTCGCCGCCCCACAGTTGGCTCGGCGCGCTCCGGCTTGTTAAGGTTAGGGCGGCGTGCGGATCGCGAACGGCTCGCCCCCTTTGTTGAGGCGTCTCGTCCATGGCGGTGGCGGTCGGCCAGACCAGCGCTTACCCGCTCGACCCGTCCGGGTCGTTGCGCCGGTTGCAGCCGGCCAACGACGCGGTTCGGGTGTTGCCGCCCCGCCGCGAGGCGGACCTGCCGCCGCGCGAACAGGAGGCCCCGCAGCCGACCGCTGAGGGCTCCACCGATCCCGCGACCCGGCATGGCCACCGCGGCGACCGAGGCAGGGGCGGTGCCGCGATCGAGGGCCCGTTCGTCCGGCTCAATGGCTTCGCCGGTCTCGCGTTCGGCGTTCCCTCGACCCAGTTTCTGACGCAGGCCCTCGCCCAGCACGCGATGCCCTGGCCGAGCGGCGGACAGGCAACCGAGACGGCGCTCGCTGCCTACCAGGCCACGCTCGCGCGCGACATCGATGTGTTCGCACCCATCCTGCCGGTGGCCGTCGAGGCCTGAGTCCCCGCCACGGCGGTGATGCCCATTACAGCGAGGCTTGGCCGGCGCACGCTTTTGTGAGAGTTTATCTCGGTCTGGCGGCCGCGCTCGCGTATCTGTCCCGCTCCCACCGCTCGTTCCCCCAATCGAGGACAGATCCGATGCCGGACCCCTGCACGCTCGCCGAGCTTCTTGCCGCGGGCGCGGATGACGATACCGCCATCCTGGCGCCCGACCGGCCGTCGCTGCGTTACGGGCCGCTACGGGCGCATCTCCGCGCCGCCGCCGGCGAGCTTGGCCGGCTGGGCATTGGCCGCGAGGACCGGGTGGCGATCGTGCTGCCCAACGGACCGGAGGCGGCCACGGCGTTCCTCGCCGTCGCGCTCGGGGCCACCGCTGCGCCGCTCAACCCCGCCTACACGCGCGAGGAGTTCGAGTTCTACCTGAGCGATCTCGCGGTCACGGCGCTCATCCTCGAGGCGGGATCGGACTCTCCGGCGCGGGCGGCCGCGGTCGCCCGTGGCGTCGCCATTCTCGAGCTCAGCCATGCGCCGAGCGACCCGGCCGGGCTGTTCAGCCTCAGGCCGTTCAGCCTCAGTGGCGCCGAGGGCGCTACCGCCCGGGCCGCCAGCCTCGCCGAGTTCGACGAGACGGCGTTGCTCCTCCATACCTCGGGCACCACGGCCCGGCCCAAGATCGTGCCGTTGACCCAGGCCAACCTCGCCATCTCCGCCTGCAACACGGCCCGCAGCCTGCGGCTCACCCGGAGCGATCGCAACCTCAACTTCATGCCGCTCTTCCACATCCACGGCCTGATCGGCTCGCTCCTCGCGGGCCTCGCCGGCGGCGGCAGCGTCTACTGCTCCCCCGGGTTCAATGCGTTGCGCTTCTTCCATTGGCTCGACGAATCCCAGGCGACTTGGTACACGGGGGTGCCGGCGATGCACCAGGTCATCGCCGGCCGGGCGCTGCGCAGCCCCGAGATCGTGGCACGCTCGAAGCTGCGCTTCGCCCGCTCGGCAAGCTCGGCGCTCTCGGTCGGGGTGCTCGGCGAGTTCGAGGGCATCATGCGCGTTCCGATTGTCGAGGCCTACGGCATGACCGAAGCGGCGCACCAGATCGCAAGCAATCCGTTGCCGCCCGGCGCACGCAAACCGGGGACGGTGGGCCTCCCCGCGGGTCCCGATATCGCCATCATGGACGCGCGCGGGCGCCTCCTGCCGGGCGGCGAGACAGGTGAGATCGTCATTCGCGGAGCCAACGTGTTCCCGGGCTACCTCGACAACCCGGCGGCCAACGCCCGTTCCTTCACCAAGGGCTGGTTCCGCACCGGCGATCAGGGCCTGATCGATCCCCTCGGCTACGTCACGATCACCGGCCGCCTCAAGGAGATCATCAATCGCGCGGGCGAGAAAGTCGCGCCGAAGGAGGTGGACGACGTGCTCGCCCAGCACCCGGCGGTGGCGCACGCCGTAACGTTTCCCGTGCCGCACGCCAAACTCGGCGAGGAAGTCGCCTGCGCCATCGTTTTCAAACACCACATGCGGGCGACCGAGGCGGAGCTGCGGGAGCTGGCGAGCAGGCGCCTGGCCGCCTTCAAGGTGCCCTCGCGCTTCATCTTCCTCGATCATCTGCCACGGACCCCGACCGGCAAGGTGCAGCGTCTCGGCCTCGCCGAGCGTCTCGGCCTGGTCGACCGCGGACAGGAGCGCGCCCGGGCATGAAGGTCTGCGTCGTCGGCGCCGGAGCGATCGGCGGTTACATCGGCGCCCTCCTGGCGCGGAGCGGGGTCGAGGTCTCGCTGATCGCCCGCGGGCCCCATCTCGCGGCAATTCAGGCGAGGGGGCTCAAGCTCCTGATGGGCGGCGAGACCATTCACGTGCACCCGCGCGCGACCGCGGAGGCGGCCGAGCTCGGGCCGCAGGACTTCGTGGTGATCGCGCTCAAGGCGCACTCGGTGCCGCCGATGGTCGAGCGGCTCGTGCCACTTCTCGGCCCGGAGACCGCCATCGTCATGGCAGTGAACGGGTTGCCGTGGTGGTACTTCTACCGGCTCTCGGGACCCTACGAGAACCGCCGCGTCCGCAGCGTCGATCCCGACGGTAGACAGTGGGACCGGTTCGGACCCGCGCGCGCCATCGGTAGCGTGCTCTACCAGGCGTGCGAGATCGCCGGGCCCGGCGTCATCCGCCACATCGCCGGCGACCGCATCCCGCTGGGCGAGCCCGACGGCAGCCGCTCGGCGCGCTGCCAGCGCCTGGCTGAGGCCTTCATCGCGGCGGGCATCAAGGCGCCGATCCGCCCCCACATCCGCAACGACATCTGGGTCAAGCTCTGGGGCAACCTGTCGTTCAACCCGGTCTCGACGCTGACCCAGGCGACGATGGAGACCATCGCACGCGACCCCGGCACCCGGGCCGTCGTACGGGCGATGATGAACGAGGCGCAAGCCGTGGGCGAGAAGCTCGGTGTGAGCTTCCCGATCAGCGTGGATGACCGCATCAAGGCGGGCGAGGAAGTCGGCGCCCACCGCACCTCGATGCTGCAGGATATGCTGGCCGGCCGGCCGCTCGAGGTCGATGCCCTGGTCGGCGCGGTGCGCGAGCTCGGCGCGCTGGTCGCGGTGCCGACCCCGACGATCGACACCGTCCACGCCCTGGTCGTGCGGCGCGCCCGCGAGGCCGGCCTCTACCCAGCCTGAGCCAGGCGGCCGAAGGTGGCGAGGTCGATGTTGGCGCCGCACACCAGGACACCGACGCGGCGGCCCCTCAGGCGCTCCCGCAGCGGGCCGCACAGCGCGGCGGTGGCCGCGGCCCCGGCCGGCTCGACCGCGAGCTTCATCTCGCGGAACAGAAGCGCCATCGCGGCGCGGAGATGGTCGTCCTCCACCAGCACGATGTCATCGACCGAGCGCCGGCAGAGCGCGAACGAGTAGGATAGCGCGAACGGCGCGCCCAGGCTGTCGGCGATGGTCTGCACCTTTTCGATCGCCTGCGGTGAGCCGGCCTTGAAGCTCCGCGACATCGTGTCGGCGCCGGCCGGCTCGACGCCGTAGACCTTGCACGCGGGATCGAGGAGCTTGACCGCAGTGGCGATGCCGGCCATCAGCCCGCCGCCGCCGATCGGCACGATCACCGCGTCCAGGCCCGGCGCCTGGCGGCACCACTCAAGCCCCACCGTCGCCGTGCCGAGGATCGTGCGCGCGCCCTCGTAAGGGTGGACGAAGGTGCGCCCCTCCTCGGCCTCGATGCGCTTGACCGCCTCGAAGGCGACGTGGACGTTCTCGACCTGCACGATCTCGGCGCCGTAGCTGCGGCACAGCGCGACGCGCGCCGGGTTGGCGGATTTCATCATCACCACCTTGGCGGTGGTGCCGAGGATCTGGGCGGCGTAGGCCACCGCGATGGCGTGGTTACCGGCGCTGACCGCTGTCACCCCGCGCCCGAGCGCGCCGTGGTCGAGCGCGAGCATATTCGAGAGCGCGCCGCGCGGCTTGAAGGTGCCGGTGTATTGCAGGAGCTCGAGTTTCAGCACCACATCCGCGTCGCGCCCGACGGCGGCGGCGAGCTCGGGCCCCTGCCAGCGGTGCACCGGGGTCTCGCGCACCAGGTCGCCGAGCGCGGCGCGGGTGAGCGCGATGTCGGCAAGCGTGAGGTGGGGGTCCATCCGCGTGGCCATCCGTGGAGACCGCGCATGATAACGCGCGGCCGGGCGGGGCGGCATCTTCCTTGCCGGAACGCGCCGCGGCTGCCTAAGATCGCCCAACGGCGGAAACGGCCGCGGGGAGGCAGCCATGAAGCAGGTCACGTGCGTGCTCGATTGCAAGCACGAGCTCGGCGAGGGACCGATCTGGACCGAGCGCGACCAGAGCCTCTACTGGACCGACATCCCGGCGCGCCAGATCCACTGCTACACGCCGAAGACGAAGAAACATCAGGTCTACGACGTGCCGGAGATGGTGACGACGCTCGCCGAGCGGGCCAGGGGTGGCTTCATCCTCGCCACCGACAAGGGCGTCGTGCTGTGGGACCCGGCGACCAAGCTATGGCAGCGCTTCGCGAGCCCCGAAGCGGACCTCCCCGACAACCGCATGAACGATGGCAAGACCGACCGTCAGGGCCGGTTCTGGGCCGGCTCGATGTACAACAACTGGGCGCCCGACGGCGCCAACCGCCCGATCCTGCCGAGGCGTGGCAATCTCTATCGGTTCGATCCGAACGGCACGTTCAAGAGGTTCGAGAGCGGCATCAGCTGCAGCAATACGTTCTGCTGGAGCCCCGATGACAAGACGTTCTACTTTGCCGACAGCTTCTCGAACGTCATCTCGGCCTACGACTTCAACGCCAAGACCGGCGAGATCTCGAACAAGCGGCCACTGTTCGATTCGAGCGGCGATGCCACACTCGGTGTGCCCGACGGCTCGGAGATCGACGCCGAGGGCTACCTGTGGAACACGCGCTACGGCGGCGGCTGCGTGCTGCGCATCGCCCCCGACGGCCGCGTGGTGCAGCGGATCGACATGCCGTGCCGCCGCATCACGAGCTGCATCTTCGGCGGCCCCGGCCTCAAGACGCTCTACATCGTGACAGCGCGCGATGGCGCCCCGCCGGCCGAGCTTGCCGACTGGCCGCTCGCCGGCGGGCTGTTCGCGATCGAGCCCGGCGTCGGCGGGCTGCCCCAGGTTCCCTTTGCGGGGTGAGGCCACCACGATGGAAGCCGTCTCCTTCACCCGCATGGACCAAGGCACGGCGGCCGAGTACCACTTCCTCGAACAGCTCGAAGTGCCGTTCAAGGCGGGGGCCGCCGATCGCGTGCTGGCGCACCTTGCTCTCCTCGGCGATTCCTACGGCGGCTATCGGGTGAGCCGGCTCGGCCATTCGCTGCAGACCGCCTCGCGCGCCGCGGCCGCTGCCGCCGAGGAGGAGGTGATCGTGGCTGCGCTCTTGCACGACATCGGCGACGTGCTGGCGCCCCATAACCACAGCGAGCTCGCGGCGACGATCCTCAAGCCGTTCGTGTCGGAGAAGACGTGGTGGGTGGTGAGGCACCACGGCATCTTCCAGGGCTATTATTTCTGGCATCATCTGGGCGGCGACCGCAACGCGCGCGAGGCCTACCGCGGTCATCCCCACTTCGCTTTCACGGCCGAGTTCTGCGAGCGCTGGGATCAGACCTCGTTCGATCCCGATTACCCGAGCCTGCCGCTCGAGGCCTTCGCGCCGATGGTGCGGCGGGTGTTCTCGCGGCCCAGCACCTTCCGTGGCTGAGCTCTAGCGCGCCGTCCAGCCGCCATCGATCAGGAGGCTCGCGCCGGTGATGAGCGCCGCCGCGCGCGAGGCGAGAAAGACCGCGGCGCCCATGACGTCGCCGACTTGACCGAGGCGGCCGAGCGGAATGCGGCTCAGCGCCTCGGCGCGGAGGCCCGGGTCGGCCGCCAGGATCTCGCGCACGAGCGGGGTCTCGACGAACGTCGGAGCGATGGCGTTGACCCGGATCCGATGCGGCGCCAGCTCCACCGCTAGCGCCTTGGTGAAGCCCTCGATCGCGTGCTTGGTCATGCAGTAGACGGTGCGCCGCGGCGCGCCGACGTGACCGAGCTGCGAGGACATGTTGATGATGACGCCGCGCTCCGGCTCCGGCCGATTGGCCATCATGCGGCGTACCGCGACCTGCGCGACTCGGAACGCGGCGCGAACGTTGAGCGCCAGCATCATGTCCAGCGTCGGCGCCGAAACATCGAGGAAGTCCTGTGGGACATTGGTGCCGGCGTTGTTGATCAGGATGTCCACGCGCGTCAAACGGTCGAACAGGTCGTCCACGGCAGCATCGTCCGTGACGTCGCACACGGCCATGTCGGCATGTCCGCCACGCCGTACGATCTCGGCCACTACCGCCCCAAGTTCGTCGCGTTGGCGGCTGACGACCACCACCTCGGCGCCGGCCCCGGCCAGCGCCAGCGCGCAGCCTGCGCCGATGCCTCGGCCGCCGCCGGTAACCACCGCCAACTTGCCCTCGAGGCGCAGGCTCGGCATGGCCAGCCCGGGGAGTGCGTCGTCGGCCATCGGTGGCTCCCTCAAACCGCGGATGGGATGGACGGGTCGCAGCATAGGGGCGCACCCGCGGCGATCAAGCCGGCGTTTACGCGCCGCTTACCAATCGTGTGGAATATCCGACCATGGATAGCGCTGTGGTTGCGGCAGCGCGGCCGTCGCGAACGCGGCGCCGGGCGATGGACCAGGAGCTTTACCTCGTCTTTGGCGGCCGCCTCTGCGATCCGGAGGGTGATGCGTTTGAAGCGCCGTCCGCGCTCGACGTTCGCGGCATCTTCCCGAGCTACGCGGCGACGCTGGCGGCCTGGCGCAGCGCCAGTCAGGCGAGCGTCGATGACGCCTACTTGCGCCACCTGATCATCCGCCTGCGCTGACTGCGGCGATCGTTGGCAGCACGGGTTCCCCCGTGCATACTGCCGCGCTCCCTCCCTCACGTGCCAGGAGAACTGATGCGCGACTTCCAGCTGCCCGGCCGCTCGACGATTCACGCCTGCAACGGGATAGCCGCGACATCGCACCCGTTCGCGACGCTGGCCGCCATCAACGTGCTGCAACGGGGGGGCAACGCGGTCGATGCCGCGATCACGGCGAGCGCTGTGCTGTGCGCGGTGGAGGCCAAGTCCACGGGCATCGGTGGCGACTGCTTCATCCTCTACGTGCCGCGCGGCAAGGGCAAGATCATCGGGCTCAACGGCTCCGGTCGTGCGCCGATGGCGGCGACCGCCGATTGGTACCTCGAGCGCGGCATCCGCAAGATCGAGCAGCGCAACGTCCACGCCATCACCATTCCCGGCGCCATCGACGCCTGGGATCGCATGCTCAAGGACCACGGGACGATAGCCCTCGCCGACTGCCTGGAGCCGGCGATCCGCTATTGCGAGGAGGGTGCGCCGGTATCGCCGCGAACCGCGAGCGACTGGACCGGGCTGGTCGATGTGCTATCGGCCGATCCCACGATGCGTCGCATCTATCTGCCGGGCGGCAAGGCGCCCAGCGTGGGCGACATCCACAAGCAGCCGGAGCTTGGGCGTACGATGCGTCTGATCGCCAAGGACGGTCCCGATGCGTTTTATCGCGGCGAGATCGCCGAGGACATCGTCAACCACCTCCGGAGCCTCGGCGGTCTCCACGCCCTGGACGACTTCGCCCAGCACCGGTCGGACTACGTGACGCCGATCAAGACCGGCTATCGCGGCTACGACGTCTATCAGATTCCGCCGAACGGACAGGGCATCACGGCCCTGATCATGCTCAACGTCTTCGGCGGCTTGCCGATGGCGAGCTACGACCCGGAGGGGCCGGAGCGGCTCCACATCGAGGCCGAGGCGGCCCGCATCGCCTACCACGCCCGCGATCGACTGGTCGCCGACCCCGACCACGCCAGCGTGCCGGTCGCGGAGCTGTTGTCGGCATCCTTCGCCGATCAGCAGCGCCGGCGCATCCGTATCGGCAAGGTCATCGACGACATCGAGGAGGGCGAGGCGCTGCCCCACGCGACGACCATCTACCTTTGCGTCGTTGACAAGGACCTCAACGCCATCTCGTTCATCAACTCGACATTCCTCTCGTTCGGCTCCGGCATCGCCAGCCCCAAGACCGGCGTGGTGTTGCAGAACCGGGGCGCCGGGTTCGTCATCCGGCCCGGCCACCCCAACTGCATCGCGCCGGCCAAACGGCCGCTGCACACGATCATTCCGGGCATGGTGATGCAGGGCGAGCGGGCGCTCATGCCCTACGGGGTGATGGGCGCCCAGTATCAGCCGACCGGGCACGCCCACGTGCTGTCCAACGTGTTCGACTACGGCATGGACCTGCAGGAGGCGCTCGATTGCCCGCGCGCCTTCCACTACGACGGCAAGCTGCAGGTCGAACGCGGGGTGCCCGCCAGGACGGTCGAGGCGCTCAGGGGCTATGGCCACAAGGTGGCGATCGCCGACATGCCGCTGGGCGGCGGTCAGATGATCTGGCTCGATTGGGAGCGTGGAGCGCTGATCGGCGGCTCTGAGCCGCGCAAGGACGGCTGCGCGTTGGGCTACTGATCGCGCGGGCGGGCGCGCAGGTCGCGGAGCTCGAACGGATCGGCGTGGATGTCGCCGAGCGCGGCGCCGGCAAGATTGGCCGCCTGTCGTGCCGCATGGACCATCGGCGGATAGCCGCACACGAAGACCCGCCAATCGCTGAGCTCGGGGTGATCGGCCAGAGCGGCCCGTTCGGCCCGGTCGGCGCGCACCCCGACGGGGCGCTCCGTGCCCGAGACACAGGGCACGTAGTGGAAGTTGGCGTGCTTGGCCGCCATAGCGCCCAGCACTTCGCGCAGGTAGAGCCCGCTCGGATGGCGCGAGCCGTGGTAGAGCCGGATCGGCCCGACGTGACCATCCGCCAGCGCGTCGCGCGCGATGCCGGTCAACGGCGCCAGGCCGGAACCGTTGCCGATGAGCAGGAGCGGCCTCTCCGGCTGGCCCGAGCGGTAGAAGCAGGTGCCGTAGGGCCGCTGCAGGTCGAGCGGCTCGCCGGGGGTCACGACGTCGCAGAGTCAGTGGCTCATCCGCCCGCTCGGCAGCCGCTTGACGTGGATCTCGACCAGGGCATCGCGGCGCGGGACGCTGGCCAGCGAGTAGCTCCGGGTCAGCCCGTCGAACCGCCTGAGGTTGATGAACTGCCCGGGGTGGTAGTAGAGCGCGGTTGCCGGATCGAGGAACAGCCGGCAGATGTGGGGCGACAACCGCTCGACACCGCACACCGTGGCCCGACCATAGAGCGCCGCATCGGGTGGAGACGCGATCGCCAGGTCGCCTTCGGGAACGCAAGTGCAGGCGAGGAAGTAGCCTGCTCGCGCAGCGTCGTCCTGAGCCCGTCCTGTGCCGTGGCCGGGGGCGCGCCGCTCTCGGCCCGGAGCACGCACGTGAGACAGGTGCCCTTGCGGCAGGAGTAGGGGAGGTCTACCCCCTGCCGCAGCAACGCAGCAAGAACCGACTCGCCAGGCTGGCCGAGGTAGGCGACCCCACCGTATACGAGGGTCGGCACGATGTGCGTCTTGTCGGTCGAGCGCTCAGCGGTTCAGGACGTCTGCCCGCGTGCTGGCGGCGACGCCGATGACCTCGCCGACGACGGCAGCGTCGCACCCGAGCTCAGTCAGCGTGTCCTTGAGGTGGCCGGCGACGGCGTCAAAATGGACGTCACCGAGGCCGCGCGCGACGAGGCCGGCGTGGGCGGTGCGGAAGTCGCGGCCGTTATACGTGTTGGGGCCGCCGAACACCATGGTCAGAAAGGCCTTCTGTTTCTGCCGCTGCGCTTCCATGTTGGCGTCGGCGAAGAACGGCGCCAAGCGCGGGTCCTTCAGAACCTTGCGATAGAAGAGATCGACCGCGGCATCGACGGCACCGGCGCCGCCGACCCGCTGGAACAGGGAGGGCTTCTCAAGCATGGCGAACTCCTACTGTGGGACGTACCGTGCAGGTCATAGCCCGCGCCCACTAACGCGAGTTAAAGCCCGCGGGTTCGCCGGGCGCGGTGGGAACGGCTCACCACCGAGCTGGGCAGAGGCCTTCGTCGCGTGGGTGGCGAGCGCGGCGGCCGCCGGTCGCCACGATCAGCTCCTCGCGTATCGGACGCCACCCCGCACGCCTTGACCGCCCATTCGCGTGACGAGCACTTCCTGCCGCTGCTGGTCGCGGCTGGCGCCGCCGGTTCCGGCACACCGGGGGCATTCGTCGAGGGTGGTTTCGTCTACGGTGGACTGAGCCTCTCGGCGCTCGTGTTCGGGACGAGCGGCGCAGCCGTTACCGGTGGCACGCCGGGAGGGGTTGCGTGAGAGGCACGCATCGTGCTTGGTGCGCTGCTCATCCCGTTGAGGCCGCCTGGCGATCGGCGAGCGCACACGCGATGAGATAGGTCGAGATCTCGGCCGGCCGGATCTTGACGTCTTCGCGGGCATGGCCTTCGAGCGCCGCCTTGACCAGGAAGTAGTTCTCGACGTTGGCCGGCTTGACCTTGAACACGCCGGTGGCGTTCTTGATCTTCGGGTAGTAGCGCGGATCGATGGCTTTCTCTTTCACGGCGATCCGATCGAACATGATGGTCTCATCGAGATCCCCGGCAGGAGCCTTCTTGACCAGCCGCCAGTCGCTCTCGCCAGCGTGTGCCTCTTCGTTCAGCCTGGCGATCGCCTCATCCACGTCATCCTCGGCAAGGGCGATCTTGTAAAGATGCTTGGTGACGCCAACCCCCTCGCCCCACTTCTGGAGGCCCTGGCTCCGGGCTACATAGATGGATCGCATCGCCCGCCTCCGGCGGTTCAGGTGGGTCGGGCCCGCGCCTCCACCAGCGCCCGCGCCGCCGCCAGGCCAAGCATGTAGGACTGGATCCCGAAGCCGGCGATGACGCCGTGTGCGGCCTCTGTCGTCACCGATTTGGCACCGCGCTTCTCGATGTTGGTCATGTGGATCTCGACTATCGGGAACGGCAGGGCGCGCAGGCAGTCGCGCAGCGCATAGCCGGCATACATGAAGCCGCCGGGGTTCATCACCAGAGCGTCGATGCCCTCGTCTGCCGCCCGGTAGAGGCGGGCGATCGCCTCGGCCTCGCTGTGGGTGTAGAACAACTCGAGGTCATAGCCGTCCGTGGCGGCATGGTCGCGCAGCATGGCGTCGAGTTCGGCGGCGCTCGTCGTGCCGTAGAGCTCGGGCTGCCGTTTGCCGAGGCAGGCCATGTTGGCGCCCTGGAGCACGAGGATGCGGCGGCGCGTTTTTCTCAAGGCATCTCCCCCGCGTGCAATCGCGTAAAGCGGTAGCGCAGCCGCTTACCAGAGTCCATATGGACGATCGGCCCTCGGCCGGCAGGCGAGGCAGGTCGGGGTCTGGGCGCGAAGCGCTAGCGGGCCGTGCCGAGCGCGGGGCCGGTATCCGCGGCGCCGCCGCGGCGATGGCGCGCGATCTCCTGCGCCATGCCTGCCACCGTGCCCGCCGGTCCGATCAAGATTTCGGGCGGTAGATCGACGCCAAAGCGGTCGGACACATCGAGGAGGATTTCGGCCGCGTCGAGCGAGTCGCCCCCGGCAGCGGCGAAGTCCTCGTGCCGTCCGAGTCCCTTGATCTGCAGGACGCGCAGCCAGATCCCGGTCAGCTCGGTCTCGATACCGGGGTGCGGCGAACTATCTCCTGGTGAAGAACATCTTCGTCAGCAGCTTGCAGTGGAGCGACTACCGTGACCAGCGCCCCGACTGGGTCCGGCGCGGCCAGGACGAGATCTACCGCCTGTTCGCGGCGGGCAGGCTCCGCCCGCACATAACGCGCCGACACCGGCTGGCCGACTACGCCGCCGCCCTCGCCGCGCTGCGGAGCGCGCAGGTTCTCGGCAAGGCGGTGTGCGGACCGACCGCTTCGCCATGCCTCCAAGCACGGGGTGACGGCGCCGGCACGCCGTGCGACGATCGGTGTCACTGCAAACGGAGGAGCCCGTGAGCACGCTACGCGTGGATCTCTACAGCGACACCCGCACCCGTCCGACACCCGGCATGCGCCGGGCGATCGCCGAAGCCGAGGTCGGTGACGAGCAGGCCGACGAGGATCCCACCGTAACGAGGTTGTGTGCGCGGGTCGCGGCGCTCCTCGGCAAGGAAGCGGCGCTCTACGCGCCCTCCGGGACGATGTGCAACCAGATCGCCTACCGCATTCATTGCCGGCTCGGCGATGAGGTGATCGCCGACCGCACGGCGCACACGGTCAACTCGGAGACCGGTGGCCCCGCCGCGCTTTCCGGCGTGATGATGCGCGTCGTCGAGGGCCGCGCCGGCATCTTCCGCGCGGCCCAGGTCAACGCCGCTCTGCGCGACCCGGCGGCGCGCCACCAGCCGCGCTCGCGCCTGGTCTCGATCGAGAACACCAGCAACCAGGGCGGCGGCACGATCTGGCCGCTCGGCGTCGTCGAGGAGGTCGCGGCCACCGCCCGGGCGCACGGCCTGGCGACGCACATGGATGGGGCGCGGCTGATGAACGCGGTCATCGCGACCGGCGTAGCGGCCAGCGCCTATGCCGCGCCGTGCGATTCGGTGTGGATCGACTTCTCCAAGGGCCTGGGCGCGCCGGTCGGCGCGGTGCTGGCCGGCTCGCAGGCCTTCATTCGCGAAGCGTGGCGCTGCAAGCAGCAGTTCGGCGGTGCGATGCGCCAGGCCGGGGTGATCGCCGCCGCCTGCCTCTACGCCCTCGACCATCACGTCGAGCGGCTGGCCGAAGATCACGCGAACGCGCGCGCGCTGGCGGCGGGGATCGCCGGGGTCCCCGGCTTGGCGCTGGAGACTGACCCGCCCGAGACCAACATGGTGTTCTTCGACGTCGGCGGGACAGGATTGAGCGCGGCCGAGGTGGCACAGCGCCTTCTCGCGCACGGCGTCCGCATCGGCGCGACGCGCGGCACCCGCATGCGCGCCGTGACCCACCTCGACATTCCCCCTGATGGCATCGCCCAGGCGCTGGTCGCATTGCGCTCGGTCGTTGCGGAGGCAAGAAGCGCGCGCCGCCAGCCCGAGCGCCAGCCGGCTTGAGGGGGCTCAGCCGCGGCCGACGTGCGGCATCTTGGTCGCCATCACCGTCATGAACAGCACGTTGGCATCGAGCGGCAGGTTGGCCATGTAGAGCACCGCCCGCGCCACGTTCTCGACGTCCATCGTGGGCTCCGGCTGCAGCGCGCCGTTGGCCTGCGGCACCCCCTTGGCCATGCGCGCGGTCATGTCGGTGCCGGCGTTGCCGATGTCGATCTGGCCGCAGGCGATGTCGTACTTGCGGCCGTCGAGCGCCGCCGATTTCGTCAGCCCGGTGATCGCGTGCTTGGTCGCCGTGTACGGCATGGAGTTAGGCCGGGGCGTGTGGGCCGAGATCGAGCCGTTATTGATGATCCGGCCGCCGCGCGGCACCTGGTCCTTCATGATGCGGAACGCCTCCTGCAGGCACAGGAACGAGCCGGTGAGGTTGGTATCGACGACCGTCCGCCACTGCTCGAGGCTGAGGTCCTCGAGCGGAATCCCCGGAGCGCCCATGCCGGCGTTGTTGAACAGCACGTCGAGGCGCCCGAACGCCTGCCGGGTCGCCGCGAACAGTGCCTTGACCGAGACCGGGTCGGTCACGTCCGTCGCGACCGCCAGCGCGCGGGCGCCCTCTGCCGCGGCGACCACCGCATCGAGACGATCTTTTCGCCGCCCGCCCAACGCGACGGCGTAGCCATCGCGCAGCAACGCCAGCGCGACGCTCTTGCCGATGCCCGATCCCGCGCCGGTGACGATCGCGACCCTGCCCGTTCCGTTCATTGCCCCGCATCTCCCCCCGCATTCGCCGGATGGCAAGGTATTATGCTGCAGTTTTGCGGCGATTCAGATAAGAGAATCAGTAGCTTAATCTGGACCGCACGAGGCTATTTTGCAGAACCCAGCGGGTGAATCAGGTGATGGTCCGCTCCGGCTCGATTTCGACCGCCGCGTGAAGCTGGAGTTCCATGGTTCGCGGATCACGTCCGATGCCGGATTGCTCGCCTATCGCGAACTCGATGACGCCCTCGGTCTCAGCGCAATGGCCGCGAACGTGCTCGCCGATGCGCGGACCGGCAGGAACGGCCGCCATCGGTGTTCGGGCGGCTCGCCGGCTACGAGGACGTGAACGATGCCGAGCGCCTGCGTCACGATCCGGCGATGCGCTGGATCGTCGGTGGCAAGGCGGCTCAGGGTTCAGCGGCCTCGCCGAGCCAGATGGGTCGCTTCGAGACGAAGTGGCTCGCGGCGTCCAACAACCTCTCGGCCCTCGCCGACCTCTCCGGCCAATGGATCGACGGCGTTCATGGCCGCCGCCCGCCGCGAGGCATCGTGCTCGACATGGATTCGAGCGTCAGCCCCACCCATGGCGATCAGGAGATGAGCGTCTGGAACGGGCACTTCGCCTGTACCTGCTATCACCCGCTGTTCCTGTTCAACCAGTTCGGTGATCTCGAACGCTGTGAGCTTCGTCCCGGCAACGTCCACAGTGCCGACGGCTGGCAAGACGTGCTGGCCCCGGTCGTGGCCCGCTATCGGGGCAAGGTCCTGCGCCTCTATTTCCGGGCCGATGCCGCCTTCGGCATGCCGGGCGTCTACGACTACCTGGAAGCCGAGGGGATCAAGTATGCGATCCGCATTCCCACCAACCAGGTCCTTCAGGCGAGGATCGGCTACTTGTTGACGCGCCCG
>VGEJ01000027.1 GCA_016869335.1 Alphaproteobacteria bacterium
TGCCGCGGTGGCTGGTGTCGCGCTCCTCGCCGGCCTCGGCGTCCGCGCGCCCTACGATGCCGCCAGGGCAGAGGCCAGGGCGCTGGCGAGCGCGCCGGACCCCTTCGCTGCGGCGCGCCGCGCGTCTGGGACGCTCGCCGAACGTCTGACCGACTGCGTCATCGGCCCGATCTTCTGGTTCGTCCTGCTCGGCTTTCCGGGACTTCTGGCGTGTCGGGCGGTCGCCCTGACGAGCCTCGCGCTCGATCCGCGGCGGCCACAGTTCGCCGCCTTCGGCGCCCTCGCCAGCCGGCTCAACGACGCCATCCTGATGCTGCCGGGCTTGTTGGCTACGGTTCTCATCGGGTTGGCCGCGCTGGTCGTGCCCGGCGGCAACGCGCTCGCTGCTTGGACTGGTGTGCTACGCCGCGCCACGCTGCACCGCTCGCGGGCCTATGGCTTCGCTGCCGGCGCCCTCGCTGGTGCCCTCGGCCTGGCGCTTGGCGACCCGGGGCGGGATGGCGGGCAGTGGATCGGCGCAGCCGATGGCCGGGCACGCGTCACCGCCCGCGATCTCCACCGCGCGCTCTAAGTCTACACCGTGGTCGTTTTGCTCGGCCTCGGGCTCCCGGCGCTGCTCGCGCTGGTCCGCACCGGCTGACCTCCCGCTCTAACTGCTCAGGGCGCGGCAGCAGTCGCTAGCGCTTCTTTGAGACCGGCAGCACCCTTGTGATCGACCTTGTGCTCAAGCACAATGGCCTCGGCGGCGACCGCACGGCCGTAGTAGTCGCGGTTCCAGTCCTCGGCCACATCGATCACGGCGCCCTCGAACGAAGCGCCAGCGAACACCCCGGTCGAGCGCGCATAGGCGTAGATGTCATCGCGCAGGTTGGTCGTCGTCGATGCCTCGAGACCTTTGCCGACCGGGCCGATGGCGGCGCTGACATCGGCGCCGAGCTTCACCTCGTTGTGGATGACGGCGTCGATCGCGCGCCTGGTCATCAGCACGAACACCGCTTCCGACGACTGCACGCCGATTTGCAGGCCGAAGCTGCCCGCCGCCAGCGTGTAGAACGCCGGCGCGCTCCACTTGCCGTCGCGGCGGCCGAGCAGAACGCCGCGTCCGCCCTCGCCGCCGAGAAAGAACCCCGCCTTGAGCAGCTCGGGGAAGATCAGCACGCCCCGCGCCCGGCCGAGCAGCGTGCGCATCGGCGCCATCTCTGGATCGTCCGTGAACGCCTCGATGGTGATCCGCGCCTTGTCCACCAGCCCCTGCTGTTCATCGGCGCCGACCGCGCCCGATGCCAGTGCCATGACCATCGCTGCCACCGCGCCGGCGAGGGCGCGGGCCAGCAGACTCGAGCCGCCGTGTGTGCGCATGTCCCCTCTTACTCGCCGATCTGGATGAACAAGCCGCGTCGGCGTGCGGCATGAAAGAACGCCAGGAAGCCGGCAATACCGAGTGCGACGTAGAGCACGTTGAGACCGGCTGCGATCAGCATGTAATCGCCGCGGAAGTGCTGCTCCTGGATCAGCGCCCGCATGCCTTCAAACACATAGGACGAGGGCAGCGCGTACGCCACCCACTGCAGCCACTCTGGCAGCACTGCGATCGGATAGTATATGCCGCTGATCGGCGCGATCGCGAACAGGGCCACCCAGGCCAGGCTCTCTGCACCGAGCCCGAAGCGCAACACCAGACCCGAGACGAGAAAACCGATCGCCCAGCCGAGGATGATCAGGTTGAAGAAGAAGGCGACCAGGGCCAGCCCCAGCGAATACACCGAGAAGCCGAAGAACGCGATCGCCAGGACGGACGCGGGCACCACGCCGATCACCGTGCGCAGCAGACTCATCAGCACGAGCGACATGATCAGCTCGTAGGGCCGGAGCGGGCTCACGAAGAGGTGCCCGAGGTTGCGCGACCACATCTCCTCGAAGAACGAGACGGAGACGCCGAGCTGGCCTCGGAACATCACGTCCCACAGCAGCACCGCCGACAACAGGACGCCGAAGCCTTGCGCGATGTAGCTCGAGTTGGTCGCGAGGAAGTTGGTGATGAAGCCCCACAGCACCATCTGCACGGTCGGCCAGTACGCGAGTTCCAGGTACCGGGGCCAGGAGCCGCGCAGCAGGTAGTAATAGCGCAGCGTCACCGCCCAGACGCGGCGGGGCGACAGGGGCGGGGTGTGACGCGTGATCGCCGCGGTCACTGCGCCGCCGCTCCCCCGCGGTGGCGGCCGCGCGCGACGTCGAGGAATACCTCTTCGAGGGTGGCGCGACCGTAGCGGCGGACGAGCGCAGCCGGCAAATCGTGGTCGACCACGTTGCCCGCCCGCAGCATCACCACATCGGAGCACATGCGCTCCACCTCCGCCATGTTGTGGGAGGCGAGCAGCAGCGTTGCCCCGACCCGCGCGCGGTAGTCGAGCAGATAGCCGCGCACCCAGTCGGCCGTATCGGGGTCGAGCGAGGCGGTGGGCTCATCGAGCAGGAGAAGGTCCGGCTCGTTGACCAACGCCTTGGCCAGCGACACCCGCGTCCGCTGCCCCGCCGAGAGCGAGCCGTACGGGCGATCGATGAAGCCCTGGAGGTCGAGGGCGGCGGCGAGCGTCGCCACCCGTCCCGGCACGTCCGCCATGCCATAGAGCGTCGCGTAGACCGCGAGGTTCTCGCGCACGGTCAGCCGGCGGGGCAGATCGACGTAGGGAGAGGAGAAGTTCATCCGCGGCAGGACACGGTAGCGCTCGCGCAGCATGTCGACGCCCAGGACGGTGACCGCGCCCGACGTCGGCAGCAGGAGCCCGAGGATGATGGCAATGGTGGTCGTCTTGCCGGCACCGTTGCCGCCGAGCAACGCCGTCACGCTCTCCGCGGCGACCGTGAAGCTGATGCGGTCGATGGCGAGCACGTCATCGTAGCGCTTGGTCAGGGCAGTGACGGCGATGGCGTCGGACACGCAACCTCGGTGGCGACAGGCAGGGTGCGGGGTGGCGCGGCGTGCGCCAGCGGCGCTTGCCACCACTCCCGCCGCGCGACAGGCTCGGGCAAACCCAGTATATAGAGCTCGGCCACTGTGGTGGCGATGTGGTAAGCCGTGGCGAGGGAGCGTGCCGCCCGGGCGGAGCGACCATCGAATCCCTGACGGCCGACGGGTCTATGCGATCGGCGATATCCACGGCCGGCTCGACCTGCTCGATGTGCTGCGCGCCGCGGTGATGGAAGACGCGCGCCGCGCGCCACCCAGGAACGGCGCGATCGCCGTGTACCTCGGCGACTACGTCGATCGCGGCGAGGACAGCGCCGGCGCGGTGGAGCGGCTGATCGAAGAACCGCTCGCGGGGCTTACCTCCGTGCACCTGAAGGGCAATCACGAGGCGATGCTGCTCGATTTCCTCGACGATCCGCGGGACGCTCAGATCTGGTTGGCGAATGGCGGCGGCGCCACCCTGGCGAGCTATGGCGTCGAGCTGCCGGAGTGGCCTGATTGGGCAGCGATAGAGGAGGGATGGAAGGCGTTCCGCGCCGCCATTCCGCAATCCCACCTCAGCTTCTTCCGTGCGCTGCGCCTGAGCCACGGCGAAGGCGACTACTACTTCTGCCACGCCGGTGTGCGACCCGGCCGGCCGCTCGACCGGCAGGGTGCTCAGGATCTGACGTGGATACGCGACGAGTTCCTCGATTCGGATGCCGACTTTGGCAAGCGCATCGTGCACGGCCACTCGATCGTGCCCGAGCCGCAGATCCTGCCCAACCGCATCGCCATCGACACCGGTGCCTGGTACTCGGGGCGGCTCAGCGCCGTCGTGCTCGAAGGGGCGGAGTGTCGTTTTCTGTCCACCGAACCGCCCGACTGAGCCGTGGTCGATCCGCCTGTCGCGCTGATGGACCCCGAGCGGCTCGCCGCCGCCAAAGTACTCTGCGTCGGCGACGTCATGCTCGACCGCTTCGTGCGTGGCACGGTCGAGCGGATCTCGCCCGAGGCGCCGATCCCGGTGCTGCGCGCGGCGGAGCACTCGGCCATGCTCGGCGGCGCCGGCAACGTCGCGCGCAACATCGCCGCGCTCGGTGCCCGCGCCCGGCTCATCGCCGTCGTCGGGGCGGACGTCGCGGCCGCCGAGGTCGGGCAGCTCGTTACCGATGCGCTCGATGCCGGCTCCCGCCTTCTCGCCGATTCGGCGCGCCCGACCACCGTCAAGACCCGTTACATCGCCGGCGGCCAGCAGCTTCTACGCGTCGATGACGAGGCGGCGCAACCGCTCGCGCCGGCACTCGCCTCCGCGCTGCTCGCGGCGGTTCGCGGCGGTCTCTCGTGGTGCGATGTCGTGGTGCTGTCCGACTACGCCAAGGGCGTGCTCGGCGAGGCGGTGCTGGCCGGGGTGATCGAGGCGGCAGTGCATCTCAGGCGGCCGGTGCTTGTCGATCCCAAGAGCCGAGATTTCTCGCGCTATCGCGGCGCCACGCTGCTCGCGCCCAATCGCGCCGAGCTCGCCGCGGCGACCGGCCTCGCGGGCGAAGACGACGCCACCACCGAGGCGGCGGCGCGCATGGCCACGGGTGCCGCCGGCATGGCGGCGCTGATCGTCACGCGGGGGGCGCGTGGACTGTCGCTCCTCCGCTCGGGTGAGGGGGCGCTGCATCTGCCGGCCCTGCCGCGCGCCGAGGTCTACGACGTGACTGGTGCCGGCGACACGGTGATGGCCACCCTCGCCGTGGCGCTGGCCGTCGGCGCAGACCTCGCCACCGCCGCGCGGCTCGCCAACCGCGCCGGCGGCATCGTCGTGGGCAAGATCGGCTCGGCCGTGGTGCGCCGCGATGAGCTTCTGGCCGCCGAGCAACGTGCCGCCGAGGCCAAGATCGGCGCCCGCGCCGAGGTGCTCGAATCGGTCGGGCGTTGGCGCCGGCGCGGCGAGCGCATTGGCTTCACCAACGGCTGTTTCGACCTCCTGCACCCCGGCCACGTCGCTCTGCTCAGGCAGGCCCGCGCCGCCTGCGACCGGCTTATCGTCGGTCTGAACAGCGACGAATCGGTGCGCCGTCTCAAGGGGCCCGGCCGTCCGGTCCAGGGCGAGGGCGCGCGGGCGGCGATGCTGGCCGCGTATGCGGAAGTCGACGCGGTGGTCATCTTCGGCGAGAGCACGCCCGAGGCCCTGATCGAGGCGATCCGCCCCGATGTTCTGGTCAAGGGCGCCGACTACCGGCTCGACGAGGTGGTCGGCGGGGCGTTCGTGCGTTCCTACGGCGGCCAGGTCCTGTTGGCGGAACTCGCGCCAGGGCACTCGACCTCCGCAACCATCGCCCGCATCGCCGGCTGAGCAATGATCGTCGTCACCGGCGGGGCGGGGTTCATCGGCGCCAACATCGTGGCCGGCCTGTGCGCGCGGGGCGCCGCCGAGATCGTCGTGTGCGACCGCCTCGGAACGGGCACCAAGTGGCGCAACCTCGCCAAACACGAGCTGGCCGACATCATTCCGCCGGAGGCCCTCTTCGGCTGCCTCGCCGACGCCCGCCGGCGGCTTGAGGCCGTGATCCACATGGGCGCCATCAGCGCCACCACCGAGTCGGATGCCGACCGGCTGGTCGAGGACAACTTCCGCCTGACCATGGCGCTGTGGCGCTGGTGCGCCGATGCGGCGGTGCCGTTGATCTATGCCTCCTCGGCCGCCACCTATGGCGATGGCAGCGCCGGGTTCGACGATGACGCTTCGCTCGCCGGGCTCGCCCGGCTGCGGCCGCAGAATGCCTACGGGTGGAGCAAGCACCTGGTGGATCGGCGCATCGCCCGCCTCATCGCCACCGGCGCGGCGCGCCCGCCGCAGTGGGTCGGCCTCAAGTTCTTCAACGTCTACGGCCCGGGCGAGCAGCACAAGGGGCCGATGCGAAGCGTCGTGCTGCAGGCGTTCGAGCAGGCCGTGCGAGAGGGCGAGGTGCGGCTGTTCCGCTCCCATCGCCCGGAGTACCCCGACGGCGGCCAACGGCGCGACTTCATTCATGTGCGGGACTGCGTCGCGGCGGTGCTGTGGCTGCTCGACCGGCCGCGGGTGAGCGGCCTCTTCAACCTCGGCACCGGCACCGCGCGAAGCTTCGCCGAGCTTGCCGGCGCGGTGTTTGCCGCCCTCGATCGGCCGCCGCGCGTGACTTTCATCGACACGCCCGCGGCGCTCCGCGCGGGCTATCAGTACTTCACCGAGGCGCGCATGGCGCGGCTCCGGGACGCTGGCTTTGCCGAGCCCACCGCCAGCCTCGAGGACGGCGTGCAGGATTACGTCCGGCGCTACCTGCGGACCGCCGATCCGTACCCATAGGGCTCAGGCGATTGGGTCGAGCAGGTCGCCCAGACGATGGGCGGCCTGCAGCGCAAAGCGCAGCGTCTCTTTGCGCCGCCGTCCGGGCGGAATCGGTTGAACGGGCGCCGCGCGCCGGATCACGGCGGTGTAACGATCGGCCACGATGATCCCCGACTCGGCCGGCAAGACCTCGAGAGGGAAGCTCGCCGCGACCGCGAAGTAGAACGCATCGCAGTGCGACATGTAGTCGGGCCACTTCTGATCGGCGCGGAAGTCGGCGAGATCGCTCTTGACCTCGACGATCACCAGGCGGCCGCGCCGGCTGACGGCGCAGAGGTCGGCGCGGCGGCCCGAGCTCAGCCGGAACTCGCTCAATGTGGCGTAGCCGAGCTCGCGCAGGAGGCGGCTCGTTCCCCGGGCGATGTCGAAGGCGTCGAGCTCAGGCATCGCGCCGGCCGGCCAGATGCCGGAGCGGGGCGGCGATGAGGCCGGCGGGCAGCAGCACCACCGTCGCCATGAACACCACTCCCAGCCCCAACAACCAATAGTCGCCGAGATAGGTGGCGAGCCAGCCTTCCAAGAGGCGCACCGCGAGCGCGCCGAGCAGCGCCGCAAGCAGCATCTCGCGGCCACCCAGCGCGACCCAGATCAGAACCTCGGTCGACAGCCCGAAACCGATCAGCGTCGGCGAGGCGAACGCATCGGTCGCGACGAACAGCGCTCCCGCGAGGCCGGCAAGCGCCGCCCCGACCACGAATACGCGGAGCCGGACCGCGAGAATGCGGTGGCCAAGGAACGCCGCGCGCATCGGATTGCCCTTGATCGCCGCGACCACCAGGCCGAATGGCGAGGTGCTCAGGCGCACCAGCAGCCAGTACGCGAGACCGAGGAGGGCGAGGATCAGATAATAGCGCGGCGCCGTCGCCTCGATCACGAGGTGCCCGCTGAACAGGCCGAAATCGAGCGGCGGAATGCCGGAGAGCCCGTTGTCGGCGCCCAGCCAGTAGCTCGATCGCACCGCCTGTTCGACGATGTAGGCCATGGCGAGCGTCACCACCGCCAGGTACGCGCCGCTCAGGCCGGCGCCCCAGAACAGGAAATACCCGATCGCCGCCGCAGCGGCACCGGCCCCCAGCAGGGCCAGGGCGAGGCCGGCGTACGTCGAGGCAAAGAGCGGCCCGAGCATTCCGGTGGTGGCCAGCGCCATGAGGTAGCCGCCGAGCCCGAAGAACATCGCCTGGCCGAAGCACAGCATCCCGCCTTGGCCCCACACCAGCCCGAGCGAGAGCGCGAACATGCCGAACACCAGGTAGCGCGTGAGCTGCTCGGTCCAATACTCCCCGGCGAGCAACGGGACGAGCGCCAGCGCCGCGAATACCGCCATGCCGAACCACGACGGCGCCTCGCCGCGGCTCATCGCAGCCCGCCGACCGGACCCCGCCGGAGCCGGATCACGACGACGGCGAGCGCGAAGACGACGACCTGCGCCAGCACCGGCGAGAGCCAGTTGGTCAACACGCTGTCGGCGCCGCCAACCACGACGCCGCCGGTGAGCACGCCGGCCAGCGGGCCCGCGCCGCCAACCAGGATCGCGAGGAACGCGGGAATGAGGAACCCCACGCCCATCTCGGGATCGACGCTGATGAGCGGTGCGATCAGCCCGCCGGCGAGGCCGGCGAGCGCCGCGCCGGCGGTGAAGCTCACCCGGTGCACGAGCGCGGGGTCGATGCCGAGACACGCGGCGGAGCGTGGATCGGCCACCACCGCGCGCACCATCAGACCGAAGCCGCTGCGGAAAAAGCCGATGAACACGCCGAGGATCGCGACCAGGGCGACGCCCATGACGATGAGGCGGTAGAGGGGATAGGCAAATGTCCCGACCGCGATCGTGGCGTCCATCGGGCTCGGGACGCTGAGCGAGGCCGGACCGAACGCCAGCACGATCGCCTGCTTGAGCGCGAGCGAGAGGCCCCAGGTGGCGAGGATCGTATCCAGCGGGCGGGCATAGATGTGGCGGATCAAGGCCGCTTCGATCGCGGCGCCGGCGGCGCCGGCGAGGATAGGCGCGGCCAGCACGCCGAGCCAGAACGGCGCGCCGAGGCCGTCCGCCGCGATCACCGCATAGGCGCCGAGCATGAACAGCTCGCCGTGCGCCATGTTGATCACCCGCATCACGCCGAACACGACCACGAGCCCGAGCGCCACGAGCACCAGGATCAGCACATAGCTCGCCGCGTTGAGCCCGATCGCCGCCGCCTCGACCATGGTCAGAGCGCCAGGTGGTCGGTGAGAAGGGTGCGTTCCGCCCGCGCCGCAGCGACGGGATAGCTGGCGACGATGCGCCCGCCGGCCATCACGCCGACTTCGTCGGCTAGACGCAGCGCGAGGTCGAGGTTCTGTTCGACCAGCAGCACCGTGAGACCGCTCTCGCGCACGATGCGCGCCAGGATCGCGCCGATCTCTGCGACCGCGGCGGGCTGCAGGCCGCCGGTCGGCTCATCGAGGAGCAGCATGGCGGGCGCGGAGGCCAGCGCGCGGCCGAGCGCGAGGAACTGCTGCTCGCCGCCCGAAAGCGTCCCCGCCGGCTGCTCGAGCCGCTCGGCCAGACGCGGGAACCAGTCGAGGACCCGCGCCGGCACCCGCGGCGGCCTGATCCGGTGTCCGAGGAGCGCGAGACGCAGGTTCTCGGCCACGGTGAGGTGCCCGAACAGACCACGCCCCTGCGGCACGTAGCCGACCCCAAGCCGCGCGATGACGTGGGTGGCAAGCCCGGTGATGTCGCGCGTGCCGAAGCGCACCCGGCCATGGCGCACCGCGAGCTGGCCCATGACGGTTCGCAGGAGGGTGGTCTTGCCCGTGCCGTTGCGCCCGACGAGGGCGTAGACTCGGCCCGCCGGGACGGTCAGGTCGACACCGTGGAGCGCGGTGCCGCCGCCGTAGCCCGCAACCAGATCAGCGACCGCGAGCACGGTACTTCACGCCACCTGGGCGCCGAAATAGAGGGCTCGGACCTCGGGATCCGCCTCCACCGTGGCGTAGCTGCCAAAGCGCAGGATGCGGCCCGCGGCCATCACCGCGACCGGGCAGCCGAGCGCCCGGACGAAGGCCATGTCGTGCTCGATCACGAACGCCGAGCGGCCGAGCGCGGGCAGCCCGCGGACCAGGGCAGCCGTGGCCGCCGTCTCGGCCGCGGTCATCCCTGCCGTGGGCTCATCCAGAAGCAGCAGCTCGGCGCCCGAGGCCAGCAGGAGCCCGAGCTCGAGCCACTGGCGCTCGCCATGCGCGAGCGCGCCGGCGCGGACATTCTGGCGCCCCGCCAGCCCCACCTGGGCGAGGACGGTGTCGTCGGCGGGACCGGCGCGGACCCAGAAGCCCGGCCGCTCGCGGGCCAAGCGAGCGACGGCCATGTTCTCGCCAGCGGTAAGCGCGTCGAACACCGTCGGGGTCTGGAACTTGCGGCCGATGCCGAGCCGGGCGATCGCCTCGGGCCGAGCGGCGGTGATGTCCTGTCCGGCGAACGCGATCCGGCCGCGCGTCGGCCGCTGGGCGCCGCAGACGAGATCGAACAGGGTCGATTTGCCGCACCCGTTCGGCCCGACCAGCGCGAGCATGCTGCCGGCCTCCAGCCGCAGGCTCACGCCGGCGACGGCGGCGAGACCGCCGAAGTCCTTGTGCACGTCGAACAGCTCGAGCACGGCCATGCTGGCCCCGGCCCCAATGCGCAGGCGCAGCATAGCGCAAGGGCGCGGGTTCCTGGGCTATAGTGCCGGCGCGATACGTCACGCGGGGAGGATTTCAATGTTGCATCAGCATCGTCGGGCCGTGCTGCGGGGACTGGCCGGCGGCGCGCTCGCCGCCACCGCCGCGCCGCTTCTCCGGCGCGCCCGGGCGCAGGGGGCGATGCTCCGTCTCGGCGCGGTCCTGCCGTTCTCGGGTGGGCTCGAGCTGTTCGGCGAGCAGGCGCGCATCGGCATCGATCTCGCGGTGTCCGAGATCAATGCCGCGGGCGGCGTGCTCGGCCAGACGGTCGAGGTGCGCTACGAGGACAACAAGACCGACCCCAAGACCTCAGCCGAGAAGGCGCGCGCACTCATCCAGCGCGATGAGGTCATCGCCGTGCTCGGCCCGATCACGTCCTCGGCCCGCAACGCCATGATCCCGCACATGGAGCGGCTCAAGACCCCGCTCCTTTACGCCACCAACTACGAGGGCGCCGACGAGCGAGGCGGCGGCTGCGGCCGCTACGTGTTTTTCTTCAACACGGTGCCCAATCAGGATACCGCGCCGCTCATCCCCTACCTCAAGGAGGCCGGGCTCGGCACGAGCTACTACATGTTCGGCGCCAACTACGTGTGGCCGCGCTCGATGTTCCGGGCGGCGAGCACGATGATCGGCACGATCGGCGGCCAGGTGCTGGGCGAGGAGTACACCCCGTTCGGCGAGAAGGACTTCACCGCGGTGATCCGCAAGATCGCGGACTCGGGCGCCGAGATCCTCTTGTTCGCGCTGCCCGGCACCGACGGCATCACCTTCATCAAGCAGGCCGAGGAGTTCGGCCTGCTGCAGAAGCTCACCGTCGCCTTCCTCGGCTTCAGCGAGACCTACCTCGGCGCCTTCGGCCCCGGCAAGGGCGAGAACATGTACGTCGGGGTGCCGTTCGTCGCGGCGAGCGAGGAGCCCGCGGTGCGGGACTTCGTCGCCCGGGTGCGCGCGCTCAAGGGCGAGGTCGGCGTCTCGCACTACGTGTTCAGCCACTACAGCGCGGTGATGGCGCTCCGCCACGGGCTGGAGAAGACCGGCCGGGTCGACCGTGAGTCGGCCGTGGACGGCGTGGCGGGGCTGCGCTTCGCCGTGCCCACGGGAGAGGCCGAGATCACCGCGAGCGATCACCACATCGCGCTCGCCATGTACATCGCGCGCACCGAAGGCGGCGCGCTGCGCGTGGTCAAGCCGCTCGGCGTGATCGCCCCCGCATCGGGCTGCGCCGTGTGACGCGGACCCCGAAAACAGGAAGGGCGGGCCGCGGCCCGCCCTTCCCACGCGTGCGGTCGCGAACGACTAGAAGAAGATCACCGAGCCGACGAAGACGCCGTCCACGTCGCCCTGGTTGCCTTCGCCGATCGTCGCGTCGCCATCCGCAACGAACGGGGTGTCGGACTCGAGCGAGTGGTGCTGGAACCCGGCGACGAACTGGATGCCGGCGCCGGCGTCCCACGCGCCGCCCACCTCGAACGCCTCGTAGGTGTCCTCGGCGTTCGCGGCGGTCTCGGTCGAGTCGTTGATGTACTGGATGCCGATCGCCCACGGGCCGGTGGCGTAGCGCAGGCCGAGCGACCAGTTATTGGTATCGCCATCGGCTGGATCGGCGTTGTTGCTGTGCTTGTAGGCGGCGCCGGCGGTGAAGCCCATGTAGCCGAGGTTGACGCCGGCCGACCACTCGGTCAGGTCGTCGCGTGCGGCGGCCTCGACTTCCTGGCTGCCGCGCAGATAGCCGCCCGACACCGCAACGTTGACCTCGTTGAGGGTCTGGACCATGTTGGCGCCGACGCCCCAGATCTGCTCGACGTCGGCCGCCTCGTTCTCGAGCGGTTCGCCGCCGATGGTGCCGGCAAAGCCAAGGTCATCGCAGCCGGTCGCCTGCTTGCAGTTCTCCGGCGTGTAGGACACGCCGAGCTGGAAGCCGCTGAACCGCGGTGTGAAGACGGTGAGCTTCGGCCCACGGTTGCCGCTGCCGACGTAGGTGGTCGAATAGCCGCCGGTGGCGTTGGATCCGCCGTCGACCATCGTGAAGATCGGCGACTCCAGGCCCCAGCCGAAGTTCGATGGCGTGGGCGATTGATAGTGCATGGACGCCTGGGCGCCTTGGCGCGCGCCGGCCTCGACCCGGAACCCGCCGAACTCGAAGAACCCGTAGGTGTCGAAGTTCCGCCCGCCGGACTCGTCCGGGAGCTGCGTCACCATTTCTTCGAAATTGAGGCCGACCTCGAGGCCGTTGTCCAGCGCGGTCTTGCCGCCGAGCGTCACCACGCCCCAGTGCTTGAAGGCGTGGTCGCGCCGACCCTCAGCCGGCTCGTCCGGCCCGTCATCGGCGTCCTGGTAATTCCAGTTCTGTACCCAGTAGCCGGAAACACCCAGCGAAATCGGATCTGCCGCCGCCGCCGTCCCGGCCCATGCCGCAACCGCGACCAGCGCTGTCGAGCAGTAAAGAAGCTTTCTCATGCGGTCCTCGCTTTTGGCTGTGGCGGCCGGTGGCTTCCCCCGAGAGCCGCCCGTTCTTTTACCGGCGCATTCAGCCACCGCCCTGGTTAACGGTCAAGGTCGGCACGGCTTCCGATGTGACGAAAGTCGCGCACTGTGGCCCGAATGCAACAATCCCGGAGTCTGGCGCAGTTCTGCGCCGTGCGCTAAAGTGACTGGGTCCCGCAAGGGCTCGAGGTATCGAATGGTGGTTGCCTGGTTACGGCCGCGATTCGTGGCTGTCATGCTCATCGGCGCAATCGGCGGTGGCGGCCTCGCGGCGTGCTCGGGCGAAGTCGAGGCGGTCTTCCCCGAGGTCCAGGGCAAGCGCATCCAGCCGCGCCCGATCGAGGAGCGGGAATCGATCTTCGGTCCGGGTGGCGTTACGCTGTTCGGCGGCAAGAAAGACGAGAACGCGGGCGGCGGTGGCGGCATCGGCGTCAACAGCTTCCTGTGGCGGGCCACCCTCGATACCCTGTCGTTCATGCCGCTCGCCTCGGCCGATCCGTTCGGCGGCGTCATCATCACCGACTGGTACAGCCCGCCCGATTCGGCCGATGAGCGGGTCAAAGTCACTGCGTTCATTCTCGACCGCCAGCTGCGCGCCGATGGGATCCGGGTTTCGGTGTTCCGCCAGACCCGGGGCGCCGGCCAGGACTGGCTCGACGCTCCGGTGCAGCCCGAGACGGTGACCGCGCTCGAGAACGCCATCCTGACCGGCGCCCGCCACCTCCGCATCGCCTCGCTCGGCGAGACCGTGGAGTAACCGGCCGCACTTGCGCCCAGGACCCTTCCGACCGATGCTCGGCCGCCGCCCGAGCGAAGGCGGCGCAAGCAGGCTCCAGCGATGTCGCGATACGACGCCAGCGCAGTCGAGGCCAAGTGGCAGCGGGTCTGGATGGAACGGCGCGCGTTTGCCGCGCGCGCGGATGCCCGGCCCAAGTACTACGTACTCGAGATGTTCCCCTACCCCTCCGGCCGCGTCCACATGGGGCATGTGCGGAACTACACCATCGGTGACGTGGTCGCCCGCTTCAAGCGCGCCCAGGGCTACAACGTGCTCCACCCGATGGGGTGGGACGCCTTCGGGCTGCCGGCCGAGAACGCGGCCATGGAGCGCAAGCTCCATCCCGCGACCTGGACCCGGGAGAACATCGCCCACATGCGGGGCGAGCTCCAAGCGATGGGGTTGAGCTACGACTGGGACCGCGAGCTCGCCACGTGCGAGCCGGACTACTACCGCCATCAACAGAAACTCCTGCTCGATTTCATCAAGGCCGGGCTCGCTTACCGCCGCGAGGCCGTGGTCAACTGGGACCCCGTCGAGCACACCGTGCTGGCGAACGAGCAGGTGATCGACGGCCGCGGCTGGCGCTCCGGCGCACCCGTCGAGCGGCGCTCGCTGTCGCAGTGGTTCTTGCGCATCACGGCGTTTGCCGATGAGTTGCTCGCCGAGCTTAGCTCACTCGAGCGCTGGCCCGAGCGCGTCCGGCGCATGCAGGAGAACTGGATCGGCCGCTCCGAAGGCCTGATCATGCGCTTCGGCATCGCCGGCCGGGACGAGCCGCTCACCGTCTTCACGACGCGCCACGACACCATCTTCGGGGCGAGCTTCCTCGCCGTCTCGCCCGACCACCCGTTGGCCAAGGACCTGGCCCGGACCAATACGGCGCTGCAGGACTTCATCGCCGAGTGCAGCGGCATGGGCACCACCGAGGAGGCGATCGAGACGGCGGAGAAGCGGGGCTTCGACACGGGCCTGGTCGCCCGCCACCCGTTCCGCGCCGACGTCGAGCTGCCGATTTACGTCGCCAACTTCGTGCTCCTGGATTACGGCACCGGCGCCATCTTTGGCTGCCCCGCCCACGATCAGCGCGACCTCGATTTCGCCCGGAAGTACGGACTGCCCGTGCGCCCGGTGGTGGCACCGCCGGGGGCGGGTGCCGGCTTCACCGTGGGCGCCGAAGCGTTCATCGGCGAGGGTACGCTGGTCAATTCCGACTTCCTCGACGGCCTCGACGTGGCCACGGCCAAGCGCGCGGTGGCCGAGCGAATGACCGCCGCGGGACAGGGCGAGATCAGCGTCAAGTACCGGCTGCGCGACTGGGGGATCTCGCGCCAGCGCTATTGGGGCTGCCCGATTCCGGTGATCCACTGCGCCGCCTGCGGCGTGGTGCCCGTGCCCGAGGCCGCCCTGCCGGTCTTGCTGCCCGAGGATGTGAGCTTCGCCGAGCCGGGCAACCCTCTGGCCCGCCACCCGACGTGGAAGCACGTGCGCTGCCCGGCGTGCGGCGGGGCGGCCGAGCGCGAGACCGACACCTGCGATACCTTCGTCGATTCGTCGTGGTACTTCGCGCGCTTTGCCGCGCTCGAGCCCGATGCCCCCTTAGGCCGGGCCGCCGTCGACTATTGGCTGCCGGTCGATCAGTACATCGGCGGCATCGAGCATGCGATCCTGCACCTTCTCTACTCCCGCTTCTTCGTCCGGGCGCTGCGCCAATGCGGCTACCTCGATCTGGTGGAGCCGTTCGCGGGCCTCCTGACCCAGGGCATGGTGTGTCACGAGACCTATCGCGACGACACCAGCGGCTGGCTCTACCCGTCCGAGGTGACGCACGATGCGGCCGGCCGCGCGGTGCGGCGCGACACCGGCCGGCCCGTCGCCGTCGGGCGCTCGGAAGCGATGAGCAAGTCCAAACGCAACACCGTCGATCCCGCCGGCATCATCGCCACCTACGGGGCCGATGCCGCGCGTTGGTTCATGCTGTCGGACAGCCCGCCCGAGCGCGACCTCCAGTGGACC
>VGEJ01000028.1 GCA_016869335.1 Alphaproteobacteria bacterium
CCGCTCGACTTCTTCGGCGCTGAGACGGGCGCGCGGCAGGAGTTCGGCGACGCACGCGGCCTCGTCGCGGCGGTACGCTGCCAAGATCGCAGCGCGGAGCGGGGCGACAGCGGGCGGCGGACGGTCGAAGATCACGGGCGAGGGTGCTGTCTCCGGCGCGGCCTGCCGTCTCTAGCACGAAACGGCGCGGTGCAGGTCGGGAGATGAGCCGCAAGCGCGGTCGCGCTATGATGCGCGGGCGCCCGTGTTGCCAGGGCCGCGCATATCAGGGAGGCCGCCATGCGGTTGACCACTGCCCAAGTCGCGTCGTACCGCGACCGGGGCTACCTCATCTTTCCCGGCCTGTTCGCGGGGGCCGAAGTGGCACTGATGCGGGCGGCGCTGCCGGCGCTGTTCGACGAGCGGCGGCCCGAGAATTTCCGCGAGAAAGCGAGTGACGAGGTCCGCTCGGCATTCGCCGTCCACGAACGCAGTGATGTGTTCCGGAGGCTCGTGCGCCATCCCCGGCTGATCACGCCGGCCGTGCAGCTCAGCGACGGCGAGCCGGTCTACGTCCAGCAGGTCAAGATCAACGTGAAAGCCGCGTTCGCGGGCGACGTCTGGCAATGGCACCAGGACTTCTCGACCCACCATGCCGAGGACGGTGTGCCCCTTCCGCGGCCGATCAACCTTCACGTGTTTCTGGATGATGTCACTGAGTTCAACGGCCCGCTGATGCTGATCGCCGGCTCGCAGCGCACCGGGCCGATCGCGGCCAACCTCGACACGACGACGACCAGCTACCCGCTGTGGACGCTCGATGAGGCGACGATCGCCAAGCTGGTCGCGAACGGCGACATCGTGTCGGCCAAGGGTCCGGCCGGTACGCTCCTGATCTTCGGCGACACCATGGTGCACGGCTCGGCGATGAACATGTCGCCGTGGCGGCGGGCGATCTTCTCGCTCATCGCTAACCCGGTGAGCAACGCCCAGACGACGCTGCGTCGGCCGGAGTGGATCCACCATCGCGACTTCACGCCGATCGCGCCGTTGGCCGACGATTGCCTGTTGGCGCTCGCCGAGCGCCCGGCGGCGATCGCCGGCTAGAGGGGGCCGAGGATGAGCGGACCGTGGACGCAGCACGTTCCTCCGGGCGGCTTCCCGCGCACGCGGATGCGGCGCAACCGGCGCTACCCGTGGTCGCGCCGCCTGGTGAGCGAGACCCGGCTCAGCGTCGATGATTTGATTTGGCCGCTGTTCGTCCACGACCGCGAGGGGAGCGCGCCGGTGCCCTCGATGCCCGGCGTCGTGCGCCATTCGCTCGCCGGGCTGGCGGAGGCAGCCGGCGAGGCGGTGGCGTTGGGCATTCCGCTGGTGGCGCTCTTTCCCGCGATCGAGCCGGGGCTGCGCACCCCGGACGGCGAGGAGGCGATCAACCCCGACAACTTGGTGTGCCGTGCGGTGCGGGCCGTCAAGGCGGCGCAGCCCGGGCTCGGCGTCCTCTGCGATGTCGCGCTCGATCCCTTCACCAGCCACGGCCAGGACGGGCTGGTGCGTGACGGCTATGTCGTCAACGACGAGACGGTGGAGACGCTGTGCCGCCAGGCGATCGTGCAGGCACGCGCCGGGTGCGATGTCATCGCGCCCTCCGACATGATGGACGGGCGGGTGCGGGCGGTCCGCGACGCGCTCGATGCGGAGGGCTTCGAGCGCGTGCTGATCATGTCCTACGCTGCCAAGTACGCGTCCGGGTTCTACGGGCCGTTCCGCGACGCGGTCGGCTCGGCCGGCTTCCTCGGCGGCGGCGACAAGCGCACCTATCAGATGGACGCGGCCAATGGCGATGAAGCGCTGCGCGAAGTCGCGCTCGACATCGCCGAGGGCGCCGACATGGTGATGGTCAAGCCGGGCATGCCCTATCTCGACATCGTTCACCGGGTGAAGGAGGCGTTCGGCGTGCCCACCTTCGCCTACCAGGTGAGCGGCGAGTACGCGATGCTGAGCGCCGCCGCGGCCAACGGCTGGCTTGAGCGCGACAAGGTGATGATGGAGAGCCTGCTCGGGTTCAAACGCGCCGGCGCCGACGGCATCCTCACATACTTCGCGCGTGACGCGGCGCGGCTCCTGACGGCGAGTTAAGCGATGGTCGAGACGAGCGTCTTCTTCGCTACCAACCGCCGGCCGAACGATCCGACCAATCCTACCGACTTCACCGAGGAGTTCGTCGGCGATATCGACTCGATCCGTTTTGGCAGCGCCACCGTCCCCGGCGATACGCTCTACGAGCAGGATGCCGATGCGCTGGGCGCCCGCATTACGCTTCGGGTCGAGCCCGAGAAGCTCGATCCGACGCACGCCGGTCTGTCCCAGCTCGGCTCGACCGCCTCATTCACCGCGATCGGCAAGGCGATGCGTGAGGGCAACAGCGATGCCCTGTTCTTCATCCACGGCTACAACTACCGCTTCCGCGCCTCGCTGGCGCGGGCGGCGCAGCTCCAGCAGTGGCTGAGCACGCAGGCGCGGCCGCTCACCGTCCTCTTCTTCGCCTGGCCATCCCTTGGCGAGGGTGTGGCACCGCAGACCTACAAGGACGAGCGCAAGCGCGCTGAGGCATCAGGCAGCGCGATCGCCCGCGCCGTGCTCACGGCCGCCGACTTCATCCGCGCGACGCCACGCGCCGACCGCTGCCTGCAGCGGATCCACTTGATCAGCCACAGCATGGGCGCGTGGGCACTGCGCGGCGCCATCCAACAGATGCGCACCTTCGTCGGCGACAACATCCCGCCGCTGTTCGCCGAAGTGATGGTTCTGGCGGGCGACGAGGATGACGACGCGCTCTCGGACCGGCGCAAGCTGCTGCCGATCCTGCGCGGCAGCCAGCGCATCACGGTGTACTACAATCTTGCGGACTATGCGCTGAAGGCGAGCGATGTCGCGATGGGCAATCCCGACCGGCGCGGCCGCTCCGGCCCCGAGAACCGCGCGGCGCTCCCGGAGAAGGTGGTGCCGGTCAACGTGTCGCCGGCGATCCGCTGGGAGCAGACGCCGGGCTTCGCGCCGTGGGAGGTCGATGAGACCGGACACCAGTACTACCGCAACAACCGGCTGGTACGCGACGACCTCGTCGAGGTCCTCAAGGGCACCCCGACGGCCGACACGCCCGGCCGCGCCAAGCGCGACGACTACTGGCGGCTCGGATAGGCGCCGTCGTCGATCGCGACGAAGGTGTCGGCGGAGAAGCCGTTGAAGCGGGTGGCCAGCGCGTTGGAATATGCGCCGGCTTGGCCGAACTCGATCCAGTCGCCCTCTTCCGCATTCGCCGGCAGCCGCCACAAGCCCGGCACCGCGTCCATCGAGTCGCAGGTCGGGCCGAACAGCGAGAACTCGGCACGTTCCGGTGCGACCGGACCGCTCAACCGGATCAGCCGCACCGGCAGGATCACGCCGAGCTTGAGATCGGAGAGCGCGCCGAACACGCCCTCGTTGATGTAGAGGCTCCGGTCCTTGCGCAGGTGGATCTGGGTCAGGATCGAGCAGCCGTCGGCGACCAGGGCGCGGCCCGGCTCGCACATCAACACGGTTTCGTGCGCGAGACCGAGCTCGGCCGCACCAGCCGTGATGGCCGCAACGAAATCGGCGAGCGGCGGGATCTCGCTGCCGGGGTAGTAGGCCGGGAACCCGCCCCCAACGTTGACCGCGCGCAGCGGGACCCCGGCCTCGCGCGCGGTCTCGCCCACCAGCCGCAGTGCCGTGCGATAGGCCTCCGGCGCCACGCACTGCGAGCCGACGTGGAACGAGAGGCCGGCCTCGAACCCGGCGCCGTGGACTGCCCGCAGGAGCGCCGCCCCCTCGCTCACCTCGGCCCCGAAATTGCGCGAGAGATCGATCGCGGCATGGCCGGCCGGGGTCGCCAGGCGAACCTGGATCGCCAGGTCGCGGCCGCCGGTCTCGGCCATCACCTTGGCGAGCTCGCGCGCCGAATCGATGGTGTAGTGCCGCACGCCGTAGACCTGGTAGGCACTGCGGATCGCGGCGCGGCCCTTCACCGGGTGGTGGTAGTAGGCGTTGGCATCGTCGAACTGTTCGTGGATCTGGGCCACCTCGGGCAGCGATGCGGTGTCGAAGTGGCGGATGCCCGCCTCGTAGAGCGTAGCCAGCACGAACGGATGCGGGTTGCACTTGACCGCGTAGAGCACGCGGCCCGGGAAGCGCCTGAGAAACCAGCGCGCTTGGCGCGCCAACGCGGCGGGCCGCAGGCAGTACACCGGATAGCTCGGCGTCAGCGCCGCGACCATGGCTTCGACACTCGGATAACGCGCCAGGCTCATGGCCGTCCCTGCCCGGTGAAGGCGTAGCAACCGTTGCGCCCAGGCGGCGCGTCCGCTAAGAAGCGCCGACGTTAGTGGCTGTGCCCCGCCGTCGCAACCGCGGGGTGGCAAGGATCGCATTTGGCGCTTCGCCCCTCTGCCGTTGCCGGACCGCTGTCGGGCGTGGTGGTCATCGACCTCACGCGGGTGCTCGCAGGCCCATTCTGCACCATGATCCTCGCCGATCTCGGCGCCCGCGTGATCAAGGTCGAGACGCCCGGCGCGGGCGATGACTCGCGCGGCTTTCCGCCCACTGTCGGGGGCCGCTCCGCCTACTTCATGTCGCTCAACCGCGGCAAGGAAAGCATCGCGCTCGACCTCCGGGCGGCCGGCGACAGCCACCTGTTCGAGGCGTTGCTCGGCGCGGGCGACGTCCTGGTCGAGAACTTCCGGCCCGGCGTCCTCGAGCGTCTCGGCTTCGGCTGGGGGCGGCTGCGCACCGACTTCCCGCGCCTGATCTATCTCGCCGCCTCCGGTTTCGGCCACAGCGGCCCTTATGCCGAGCGGCCGGCCTATGACATGGTGGTGCAGGGCATGGGCGGCATCATGAGCGTCACCGGCCAGCCGGATGGCCCACCCACTCGGGTCGGCACTTCGATCGGTGATCTTACGGCTGGCCTCTACGCGGCGGTCGCCATCGGCGCGGCGCTGCATCACCGGAACGCGACCGGAGGGGGCATGATGATCGATGTGGCGATGCTCGACTGCCAGGTCGCGATCCTCGAGAACGCCATCGCCCGCTACTGCGCCACCGGCGAGGTGCCGCAGCCGCTCGGCGCCCGTCACCCCTCGATCGCGCCGTTTGCGCCGTTCGCGACGGCGGACGGCCACGTCATCATCGCGTGCGGCAATCAGGCGCTGTTCGAACGCCTCGCGGTGACCCTCGACCGGCCGCAGCTTGCGACCGATGCGCGCTATGCCGACAACGCCGCACGGAGCCGGCACGCAGCGGAGCTCGCCCGCGACATCGAGGCGATCACCCGCACCCGGCCGACCCCCCATTGGCTCGCCGCGCTGCACGCCGCAGGCATTCCGTGCAGCCCGATCAACAATGTGGCCCAAGTGCTCGCCGATCCGCAGGTGGCCGCGCGCAACATGGTGGTCGGCATCGACGACCCCGGGCTCGGCTGGTTGAAGGTGGCCGGGAACCCGATCAAGATGTCCGCGTTCGCCGACCCGGCGCGGCGCGGCCCCGCGCCCGCCCTGGATGAGCAGCGCGCGCTGATCATCGCCGAGCTGCGCGAGACCGGCGCGCTCGAGTGACGCGAGGAGGTTGCACGCCATGCACTGGGTTGTTCGTGTCCTCGCTGGTCTGCTCCTGGTCGTCGTCGTGGCCGCGGCCGGTATCTATGTCTGGCTGCGCCAGTCGCTGCCCGAGGAGGCGGGCGAGGTCAGCGTCGCCGGCCTGACCGCGCCGGTCGAGATCGTGCGCGATTCGGAAGGCGTCCCGCACATCTACGCGCAATCCGAGGCCGACGCCTACTTCGGTCTCGGCTTCGTCCACGCGCAGGACCGCTTGTGGCAGATGGAGATCAGCCGGCGCATCGGCGCCGGGCGGATGTCCGAGATCTTCGGCGAGCCGACGCTGGAGATCGATCGGTTCCTTCGCACGCTGGGCCTCTACCGCGCGGCCGAGCGCACGCTACCCAACCTCAGCGCTGCCACGAACGCCGCACTGGCCGCCTACGCCACCGGCGTGAACGCCTTTCTTGCCGCCAACGCGGCGCCGCTGCCGCCCGAGTTCGTCGTGCTCGGCCACACGCCCGAACCGTGGCGGCCGGCCGACTCGGTGGTGTGGATCAAGATGATGGCGTTCAACCTCAGCGCCAACCTGTTCCAGGAGCTCCTGCGTGCCGAGCTGGCGAAGTCGCTGACCGCTCAGGAGATCGTTGAGTTCCTGCCCGACTATCCGCAGGCGCAGCTCGCCGCCTTGACGCGCTTCCGCTCGCTCTACGACGGCCTCCCGCTGACCGAGCTCGCCGGCGTGGTCGGCGCGTTGCGCGATCCCGCCAACGGCTCGAACAACTGGGTCGTCGCCGGCAGCCGCACCGAGTCGGGCAAGCCGTTGCTCGCCAACGATCCGCACCTCGGCCTGGGTGCGCCGGCCATCTGGTACTTCGCGCACCTCCAAGCGCCGGGACTGAACGTGATCGGCGCGACGCTGCCGGGCGTGCCCGTCGTCGTGCTCGGGCGCAACGACCACATCGCCTGGGGTTTCACCAATACCGGGCCGGACACTCAAGACCTGTTCATCGAGCGCATCACGCCCGGTCAAGACGGCCATTACGACTCGCCCGAGGGACCGCTCCCCTTCCTGACGCGCGAAGAAGTGATCGCCGTGAGCGGCGGCGAGAGCGTGACCATGCGGGTCCGCGAGACGCGCCACGGACCGGTTCTGTCCGACAGCTACGAGCGGGCGGCCGGGGTCGCGCCAGCGGGTTTCGTTCTCGCGCTCCAGTGGACGGCGTTGCGCGACGACGATCGGACGTTGCAGGCCGGGATCGCTATAGCCAAGGCGGAGAACTGGGACGGCTTCCTCGCCGCCGCCCAGGACTTCCACGCGCCGCAGCAGAGCATCGTCTACGCCGACACGGCCGGCAACATCGGCATGTACGCGCCGGCACGGGTACCGATCCGCAAGCCGGAGAACACGGTCCGCGGCCTGATGCCGGTGCCCGGCTGGGATGCCGCCTACGACTGGCAAGGGTTCATCCCCTACGACGCCCTGCCGAAGGTGTTCAACCCGCCGTCCGGCATGATCTACACCGCCAACCACAAGATCGTCGGCGACGATTATCCCTATTTCATCACCTATGAGTGGGAGCCGCCCTACCGCGCGCGCCGCATCGGCGAACTGCTGGCGGCCCGCGACAAGCACTCGGTGGCGAGCCTCGCGGCGATCCAGGGCGACATCGTGTCACGGGCCGCGACCGATCTGTTGCCGCTGTTGCTCGCCGCGAGTCCCGACGGCGCGGCGGCGCGCCCGGCCCTCGAACGCCTGGCGATATGGGACGGAACCATGGCGGCGGACCGGCCGGAGCCGCTGATCCTCGCAGCGTGGCTGCGCGAGCTGACGCGGCTCATCTACGCCGACGACCTCGGCACCCTGTTTGCCGACAACTGGGCCATCCGGGCGCCGTTCCTCACCAACGTCCTGTCGCGCCAGCAGCACTGGTGCGACGATCGCAACACCGAGGCGGTCGAGCCCTGTGGTGACCGTATCGCGCAGGCCTTGACTCATGCGCTCGACGACTTGGCCGATCGGCACGGCAAGGACCTGGACGATTGGCAGTGGGGCGAGGAACACCCGGCGGTGAGCGAGCACCGGCCATTCAGCCGCGTGCCGCTGCTGCGCCAGCTGTTCGAGATCCGGCTGCCGGCGCCGGGGGGCGAGTACACGGTCAACCGCGGCGGCTTCAACATCGCCGATGGCGATTCACCCTTTGCCATGGTGCACGGCGCGAGCCTGCGCGCCATCTACGATCTCGCCGATCTCGAGCGGTCGCTGTTCATGCACTCGACGGGTCAGTCGGGCCACGTGCTTTCGCCGCTCTACCGCAACTTCGCGAAACGCTGGCGCGACGTCGCCTACGTGCCGATGCAGACGGCGCGGGATGCGGTAGACGCCACGGCTCGGGGCACCCTGCGCCTGATCCCCGCATCCCCGGGCTAGTTTCCGCGTCCGCCCTGGCTGCCGCAGGGTTAAGGACTCCAAAAGCTATCTGCGCGACAAATCGGTCGGGAAAACGCATCCGGGCGGGCAGCCATGTTCGTTATCATCGGGGTGGTTGTCGTCATTGGCTCGGTGATAGGCGGCTATATCCCGCACGGGGACCTCGCCGTACTGTGGCAGCCATTCGAGGTGCTGATCATCTGCGGCGCCGCGCTCGGCGCCTTCCTGATCGGCAATCCCAAAACCGTCATCATGGCGACGTTCAAGAGCCCCGGGCGCTTGCTCAAGGGGCCGCCGCACAACAAGGCGGCCTACCTCGAGCTCCTGATCCTCCTGTTCCAGATCTTCCGCCTAGCCAAGACGAAGGGGATGCTAGCGCTCGAGACACACCTCGAGAACCCGGCGGGGAGCCCGCTGTTCCAGCCCTTCTCGCGCTTCCTCAAGAACAAGCACGCCGTCAGCTTCATGTGCGACTACCTGCGCCTCATTACGATGGGGACCGAGAGCCCGCATGAGCTCGAGGCGCTGATGGACGAGGACATCGAGACCCATCACGCCGAGATGGCCGAAATCGGCGCCGCGATCAACCGGGTAGGCAACGGCCTGCCGGCCTTCGGCATCGTCGCCGCGGTGCTCGGCGTGATCGTCACGATGGGCAGCATCACGGAACCGCCCGAGGTGCTCGGGGCGCTGATCGGCGGCGCCCTGGTCGGCACCTTCCTGGGTGTGCTGATCGCCTATGGCTTCGTCCCGCCGTCCGGAGCCAACCTGACCAAATGGACCGACGCCGATACCAAGTACTTCCTGTGCATCAAGGCGGGCCTCCTCGCCCACCTCCACGGCTATGCCCCGGCAGTTTCGATCGAGTTTGCGCGCAAGACCTTGTTCTCGCACGAGCGGCCGAGCTTCACCGAACTCGAGCAAGCGGTGCAGAACGCGGCCACCGCCTGAGAGGGCGTGCCCGTGGCCGAAGGGGCGCTGAGCAACAAGCCCGTTGTCATCGTCAAGCGCGTCACGGGCGGCCACGACGGCGGTCACCACGGCGGCAGCTGGAAGATCGCCTACGCCGACTTCGTGACGGCGATGATGGCCTTCTTCCTGCTCCTATGGTTGATCACCGCCACGACCGAGGAGCAGAAACGCGGCATCGCCGAATACTTCACGCCGTCGGCCTACAGCACCTCGGCCGCCGGCACCTCCGGCATCATCGGCGGCAGCGGCATCACGGAGCGCGGCCAGGCCGACAGTAATTCCTCGGCGCCACGGGTGGTGGTCACGGTCGGCCAACCGCCCCCGGGCGCGGCCGAGGAGGACACCGCCGATGCCGAGGCCCTCGAGGAACTGCAGCGCCAGCAGGAGGAGGAGGCCTTCGCTGCCGCGGAGGAAGCGATCCGCGAGGCGACCGAGGCCAACCCCCAGCTCGAGGAGCTCAACGACCAGATCCTCATCGACATGACCGACGAGGGCCAGCGCATCCAGCTGATCGATCACGACGGCGAGGCGATGTTCGACAGCGGTAGCGCCGAGCCGCTCGCGACGACCCGCCAGGTGCTCACCAAGATCGCCGAAGTCGTCAAGACGATGCCCAACAAGCTGATCATCACCGGCCACACCGACGCCAACGCCTTTGCGAGCGAAGACGGCTACACGAACTGGGAACTGTCGGCCGATCGCGCCAACGCGGCGCGGCGCATCCTGGTCGGCACCGGGATTCGCAGCGATCGCCTCGCCGAGGTAAAGGGCAAGGCCGATACCGAGCCGCTCGTTGTGGCGGACCCCTTCTTGCCAGAGAATAGGCGGATCAGCATCGTTCTGAAGCGGGAGGCGCCGGCGGTTCCGGAGTAGTATGCTCAGCGCGATGGCCGACCAGCTACCGGTTCCCGGCCCGCCGCGCGCGGCAGTGGCGACGCTTCGGCTGTCCGAGCGACGAACGGGGGACTTCGATTGGGACGGCGAGGCGGGGCAGCCGCTGGGCTTCCCCGGGCTCTACGCCGGTGTCGTATGGCGCCGCGCCGTGGCGTACATGGTCGACGTCATCGTCATCGGCGGTGCCGTCGTCACCCTCTGGACCCTCGCAACCGTCATTGGCACCTTGAGCTTCGGCCTGTTGTCGCCGCTCGTGACGCCGGCAGTGGCGCTGGCGCCCCTCGCCTACCACACGGTGTTCGCCGGCAGCGACTGGGCGGCAACGCCTGGAATGCGCCTGTTCAACCTGCAGGCCAGGACCGTCACTGGCGAGCGCCTCTCGTACGCCCACGCGGCGCTGTGGACGATCGCGTTCTACGTGACGGTTGGGCTCACCTCGTGGTTGGTTCTCATCGTCGCGCTGTTCAACATGCGTCGCCGGACCCTCCATGACTTCCTGTGCGGCGTGCTGGTTCTCAATGCCCGGCGCCCATCCGGGGTGCCGCAGCGCGTGTGAGCGGGCGCCATCGGAGTATCTGCGGCGCGCCTGCCCCCAAGTGTGCTAAGGCTCACAGGTCGAGGGCCGAGCCACTGGCACTATCCGCCAACCAAGGTTGCCACACCCGGGACAGAGCACGGCATGGAGCAGCGTCAGCTTCGCCAGTTCTATCGCACGCCGCCGATGCCGTGCCCCTACCTGCCCGGCCGACTGGAACGCAAGCTATTCACCATCCTCAGCGGGCCGGACGCCACCGTCATGCACGATTCGCTTTCGCTCGCGGGCTTTCGCCGGAGCCACGGGATCGCCTACCGCCCCAAATGCGACCGCTGCGCCGCCTGCATTGCCGTTCGGGTGCCGGTCGCGCAGTTCCGCCCAAACCGCACGCACCGGCGCATCATCCGCAGTAACGCGGCCGCGACCGCGGCCCGCCGCCCGGCCCGCGCCACGCTCGAACAGTACCAGCTCTTCCGCCGCTATCAGGTCGCGCGCCACGCCGATGGCGGGATGGCCGACATGGGTTACGACGAGTACCGCGCGATGGTCGAGGAGACCCAGGTGCGGACGTACCTCATCGAGTTCCGCGATCCCGGTGGCGTCTTGATCGCTGTCAGCCTCAACGACCGGCTTAACGACGGCTTGTCGCTGGTGTACAGCTTCTTCGCGCCCGAGCTCGCGCGGCGGAGCCTCGGGACCTACGACATCCTGTGGCACATCCGGGCAGCGCAAGAGGAAGGGCTGTCGTACGTCTACCTCGGGTACTGGATCGCCGAGAGCCGCAAGATGCGCTACAAGGCCCGCTTCCAGCCGATCGAGGGCTATGGCCCGGAGGGCTGGCAGCCTCTCGCCCCGGCCGCGGCCTGACCGCGCACCCGCCGTTGCGGCCGGGCGGCGGGCGCCTATACTGCGCACCAGCAAGGCCGCGCAGGACAGCAGCAAGCCGCAGGAGAGGATGGGGGTCTCGCATGAAACGCCGCGCCTTTTTCGCGGGTGCCGCGCTCGCCGGCGCCGTCGCTTCGTTCGCCAGCCCGTTCCCGGCACCGGTCATCGCCCAAGGCAGACGCGAGCTCAGGATGGTGACCACGTGGCCGAAGAACTTCCCCGGCCTCGGCACCGGCGCCGAACGCCTGGCCCAGCGCATCACCGAGGCTACTGAGGGTGTGCTCTCGGTCAAGGTGTTCTCAGCCGGCGAGCTGGTGCCGCCCTTCGAGTCGTTCGATGCGGTCTCTGCCGGCAACGCCGACCTGTACCACGGCGCCGAGTACTACTGGCAGGGCAAGTCGCCCGCTTACAACTTCTTCACCTCGGTGCCGTTCGGCCTCACCGCCGATGAGATCAACGCCTGGATCTACCACGCCGGCGGACAGGCGCTGTGGGACGAGCTCAGCGCCGGCTTCAACATCAAGCCGCTGATGGCCGGCAACACCGGCGTGCAGTGGGGCGGCTGGTTCGCGCGCGAGGTCAATACGCTCGACGACTTCAAGGGGCTCAAGTTCCGCATGCCGGGGTTGGGCGGCGAGGTGCTGCGGCGGATCGGCGCAACCGCCGTCAGCCTGCCGGGCGGCGAGATCTTTCCGGCTCTACAATCGGGCGCCATCGACGCGACCGAGTGGGTGGGGCCATGGAACGACCTCGCCTTCGGCTTCTACAAGGTGACCAAATTCTACTATTGGCCGGGGTTCCACGAGCCCGGCTCGATGCTGTCGCTGGGCATCAATCGCGGCGTGTGGGACGGCTTGAGCGCGAGCCAGCGGACGCTCGTCGCGGCGTGCGCCGCCGCCGAGAACGACCAGATGTACGCCGAGTTCAATGCCCGTAACGGCGACGCGCTGGAGACGCTCGTCAACGAGCACGGCGTCCAGGTGCGGCAGATGCCCGATGCGATCCTGCAGGAGATCGGCACCCGAGCGGGCGAAGTGATGACGGAGATCGGGGGCAAGGATCCGCTGACTAAAAAGATCTACGAGAGCTTCCTCGGCTTCCGCACGAAGGCGATGCGCTATTCGAAGCACGCCGACTTCGCGTACTGGAGCGCCCGCCAGCTGCCATTCGCCTACGGCGGCTGATCGCACTTCGCCGAGCGAGCGCCTGACGGCGCGCCGGCGGGCGAGCCCGTGTCCGTAGTCGAGCGGCTCTGCGCGCTGGTCGATGGGCTGAACGAGCGCATCGGCCGCGCCGTGGCGTGGACGGCGCTGCTCATGGTGCTCGTCCAGCTCGTGATCGTGGTCCTGCGCTACGTGTTCGGCGTCGGCTTCATATGGCTCCAGGAGTCGGTGATCTATCTGTTCGCGGCGCAGCTCATGCTTGGCGCCGGGTACACTCTTCTCCGCGGCGGCCACGTCCGCATCGACGTCTTCTACGGCCGCGCCGGTCGCCGGACCCGTGCCTGGATCGACCTCCTCGGCACCCTGGCCTTCCTCATGCCCATGTGCGGGCTCATCCTCTGGGTCTCCTGGCCCTACGTGGTGACGTCCTGGACCGTGTTCGAGTCGTCGCGCGAGACCAGCGGCATCCCGGCCGTCTTTCTGCTCAAGACGCTGATCATCGCCTTCGGCGTGCTGGTCATTCTGCAGGGCATGGCGGTGGCCGGCCGTGGACTGATGACGGTGATGGGGCGCGCGCCGCCCGCGGCACCGCCCGACGAGGGGCACACCCAATGAGCCTTGCCGAGGGCCTCGACATCGTGATGTTCCTCGTCGCCATCGGCCTCCTGATGGCGGGCTTCCCCGTGGCCTTCACGCTCGGCGGCACGGCGATCTTCTTCGCCGCGCTCGGTGGTCTGCTGGGCGTCTTCGACGGCGCATTCCTCGGCGCGCTGACGCAGCGCATCTTCGGCACGATGACCAACGAGGTGCTGACCGCGGTGCCCCTGTTCGTGTTCATGGGAGTGATGCTCGAGCGCTCGCGCGTCGCCGAGGACTTGCTCGACACCATGGGCTCCCTGTTCGGCACTCTGCGCGGTGGTCTTGGCATCTCGGTGATGCTGGTCGGGGCGCTGATGGCTGCATCCACCGGCATCGTCGGTGCCACTGTGGTGACGATGGGCCTCTTGTCGCTGCCGACGATGCTGCGCCGCGGCTACGACCCCCGCCTCGCCGCCGGCACCGTTGCCGCGGCCGGGACGCTCGGCCAGATCATTCCGCCCTCGATCATTCTGGTGCTGCTGGGTGACGTGATGTCCTCGGCCTACCAAGAGGCACAGCTCTCCCTCGGCAACTTCTCGCCGGACACCGTGACGGTCGGCGATCTCTTTGCCGGCGCGCTGATCCCGGGCCTGGCGCTGGTCGGCCTCTACATCGTCTACCAGGTGGTGTTGGCGTGGCTTCGCCCGCTGAGTTCGCCCGCCGTACCGCGCGAGGCGGACGCCACAGCCCGGGGCATATGGCCGCGGGTGGTCGCCGCCCTGATCCCACCGGCCGTGCTCATCATTGCGGTCTTGGGCTCGATCCTCGCCGGCATCGCCACCCCGACCGAGGCGGCCGCGGTCGGCGCCGTCGGCTCGCTCCTCCTTGCCGGCGCCCGCGTCACGAACGATCCGCGCCCGGTCTATGCCGCAGGCGCCGCGCTGCTGGCACTGCTGGTCCTGACCGAGATCGCCGACCTGCGGCTGGGCCGCGATATCGTGTCCGCCTCCGACCGGGCCGCGACGGTGGCTGCCGCGGCGCTGTGCCTCGTCCTGGCGTGGGGCATCGCCGTCTCCTTGTGGCGGGTGAGCCGCGGCACGGTCCTGACCGAGGTCATGCGCTCGACGACGGTGATCAGCGCCATGGTCTTCGTCATCCTGTTCGGGGCGGCGCTCTTCTCGCTCGTGTTCCGAGGTCTCGGTGGCGACGAGTTCGTGCATTCCGTCCTCACCGGCCTGCCGGGTGGCGCCGTGGGCGCCATGGCCATGGTCATGCTGGTGATGTTCATCCTCGGATTCTTCATCGACTTCATCGAGATCATCTTCATCGTCGTTCCGGTGGTGGCACCGGTGTTGCTGGTCATGGGGATCGATCCGGTCTGGCTCGGCGTGATGATGGGCCTCAACCTGCAGACCTCGTTCCTGACGCCGCCGCTCGGATTCGCGTTGTTCTACCTCCGCGGCGTGGCGCCGCCCGAGGTGACAACGCTGCACATCTATCGCGGCGTCGCGCCCTTCATTGCGCTGCAGCTGCTCGCACTCCTGCTGCTCGCGCTCTTGCCCGGCCTCGCGACCTGGCTCCCCGCCGAGCTGTTTGGCTGAAGTCTCAGCCGAAGCGGTTGTTGCGTGGGAAACCGCGCGGCGCCATGCGCCCAGCCTGGCCGCGCTTGCCGAGCCACGGGTCGATATCGCGCTCACGCCGTTCACGTCCACCGGATTGCCATGCCAGGCCGTCGGCGAGCACGAAGGCGCGTGCATCCGCCACGCCGCCCTCGCGATAGCGCTGCAGCCGGACCCCGCGGCCACGCGTCAGCGTCGGCACCTCACTCAGCGGGAACAGCAGGAGCTTGCGGTTCTCGCCGACGACGGCGACGGTATCGCCCTCCGCCGGCACACAGATCTGGGCCTCGACCCGACTCGCCACGTTGAGGACGCGCCTACCCTGTCGGGTCTGGGCCAGCACGGCGTCCTCGCTGACCAGGAAGCCGCGGCCATCGCTCGCCACCACGAGCAGCGATCGCCCGGGGCGATGGACGAATAGAGTCACGATGTCCTCGTCGTTACCGAGGTCGAACATGAGGCGCAGCGGCTCGCCATGGCCGCGCCCGCGCGGCAAGCGCCCGCACGGCAGCGTGTAGAAGCGCCCGCTGGTGGCAAACAGCACCAGCCGGTCGCTCGTCTCGGCGTGA
>VGEJ01000029.1 GCA_016869335.1 Alphaproteobacteria bacterium
CAAGACCGATACAGCAAAAGCCCTCGTCCACGACGATGAGCTTCTCGATGCGGTACTGGTGCAGGAGCCGCTTGGCCTCGGCCATGGTGACGCCTTCGCGCACCGTGACCAGCCGCTCCTTGGTCATCAGCTCGGAGACCGGCTGATCGGTCCGGGTCGCGAACCGCACGTCGCGGTTGGTCAGGATGCCGACCAGCCGTCCGCCCGCCGTCGCCACCACCGGAATGCCCGAGATTCGATGCAGGCGCATGAGGGCAAGGGCATCGGCGAGCGGCCGTTCCGGTGTGATCGTCACCGGGTTCACGACCATGCCGGACTCGAACTTCTTGACCCGCCGCACCTCGTCGGCCTGCACCGCCACGTCCAGGCTACGGTGGATCACGCCGAGCCCGCCCGCCTGCGCCATGGCAATCGCGAGCGCGCTCTCGGTGACGGTATCCATTGCCGCCGACAAGAGCGGGATGCCGAGCTCGATCGTGCGCGTCAGGCGGGTCTGGGTGTTGGCTTCGGAGGGCAAAATGGCAGAGGCGGCGGGAACAAGGGTGACGTCATCGAAGGTCAGCGCCTCGCGGATTTCCATTCGGTCTCCTCGCGCGGTGGGAGGCACTATGCCACGCCTGCGACGCGATTGGTAGCCGCGGCCGCGGCAGGCGCACCGCGGAAGCCTTGCGCAACGAGATACGTTTCGGCCGATTCGCGCCGGCTCGCCGGTGGCTTCGCGTGGCGCACGCTGCGGAACAGGCGGCGCAGCTCCGCCAGCAAGGCCGGCGTCGCGCCACCCTGGAAGACCTTGGTCACGAACGCGCCGCCCGGCCGCAGCACCGCCACCGCGAGCGCCGCCGCCCGTTCGCTCAACGCGACCACCCGCAGGTGGTCGGTGGCCCGGTGACCGGTGGTCGCCGGGGCCAGGTCGCTGAGGACGACATCGACCGCCCCACCCGCGGCGAGCCGGACGGCATCCACGGTCTCGGGCGCGTCGGTGTCGCGCTCCAGGATCGTGACCCCCGCGAGCGGCACCATGGCGGCGCGATCGACCGCGACCACCCGACCCTTGCCAGCGGCCGCGCCGGTCCGTTCGGCCGCCACCTGGCTCCAGCCGCCCGGCGCCGCGCCGAGGTCCACCACGGTCTGACCGATCCGCAGGATGTGGAAGCGGTCGTCGAGCTCGATGAGCTTGAACGCCGACCGCGAGCGATAGCCGGCGCGCCGCGCCGCCGCGACGTAGGGATCGGATAGCTGGCGCTTCAGCCAGTGGGTCGAGGACGGCGTGCGGCGCGCACGCTTCAACCGCTCGCCGCCGCGCCGGCCCGGCGGAGCCGCTCGCGCCATCACCGAGCCAGCGCGCCGCGCACCTCGGCGTCGGCCGCCTGCATGAGCGAGATCAGCACGCCATCGCGCAGACCCCGGTCGGCCACGCGCACGTGCCCGGCCGGCCACAGGCGCAGGATCGCGTCGAGAATGGCGCACCCGGCTATCACCAGATCGGCGCGGCCGCGCTGGATGCACGGATGGCGGACGCGCTCGGCAAAGTCCATCGCCACGAGCTGGCGAGACACCGCGACGACCTGGTCGGCGGTCAGCCACATGCCATCGACCTTGGCCCGGTCGTAACGGGCCAGACCGAGATGGATCGCCGCCAGCGTGGTCACCGTACCCGAGGTGCCCAGGAGATGAAGCTGGCCGGCGCGGGCGGCCGTTCCGATGTCGCTTGCCGCACCGAACGGGTCCAGCGTGCGCATCACGTCGGCGACCATGGCGGCATAGGTCTCGTCGGCGACATCGCGCCCGCCGTAGTGCTCGGCGAGGAGAACGACGCCGCAAGGAAACGATGCACCAGCGAGGACCTGCGGCGCCCCCGCGCCGGCGAGGTTGAGCCACAGGAGCTCGGTGGAGCCGCCGCCGATGTCGAACACCAGCGCCTGGGACCGCGCCCGGTCCAGGAGCGAAGCGCAGCCCGACAGAGCCAGCTGCGCTTCCTCCTCGGCGGTGATGACATCGAGCACGAGCCCGGTCTCGGCGCGCACCCGAGCAAGGAAGTCGTCGCCGTTTGCGGCCCGCCGGCAGGCCTCGGTGGCGACGTTGCGCCAGCGCGTCACATTGCGCTCCCGCATCTTGGCCGCGCACACCCGCAGCGCCTTGATCGTGCGTGCCATCGCAGCCTCCTGCAGGCGGCCGCTGGCGCCGACACCTTCGCCGAGGCGAACGATGCGCGAGAATGCATCGACCACCTCGAAGCCCTCGCGAGCCGGCCGGGCAACGAGCAGGCGGCAGCTGTTGGTGCCGAGGTCGAGCGCCGCGAACATGTGGCGCCAGCGCCCTCCAGCACCATGTGCCCCCTCCGCTTGCTCGGCTCCGCCCACCCCGTACCCGGCTCCTCCCCGCGCGGCCGAAGCCGCCAGCGCCGTCGATTGTACAAGACCGGTGCCCCGAAGCGAGCGACGAGGCGCCCGTTGCGTGGGCGGGGACGCTTCCACTATGGTGGCGCGACGATACCGCTGCGTGCGCGGTGGGGGATAGTTTAGTGGTAGAACATCGGACTCTGACTCCGAGAGCCCTGGTTCGAATCCAGGTCCCCCAGCCACCGGCGGCGTGCACGCGCGAGCGCGCTGGTTGATGAGCCGTCGCCGGGCGGCTTCACGACGGCGGGCTGTTTGGTGCGGGGCCGCGACGCGCCGCGTGGTGCTTGGCGCCGGTAGTGACGCGCTGGCCTGACCGAGCCCGGTCTGCCAACCCGACTGATCCGCGAGTCATCCGATGGCCCTCCACGTCGCGCTCACCCATCTCACGCACTACCGATACGACCGCCCCATTCACATGGGCCCGCAGGTCGTCCGCCTGCGGCCCGCACCGCACAGTCGGACGCCTGTACTGAGCTATGCCCTGCAGATCGAGCCCAAGGGCTTCTTCCTGAACTGGCAGCAGGACCCGTTCGGCAACTATCTCGCCCGCGTCGTCTATCCCGACCCCGTCGGTGCGTTCCGCGTCACGGTCGATCTCGTGGCCGACCTGGTCGTGTTCAATCCGTTCGATTTTTTCCTCGAGCGGGCCGCCGAGACCTACCCCGTCCACTACACCACGGACGAGATCGAGGACCTCAAGCCCTATCTGACGAAGCACCACGCCGGGCCGCGGCTGAAGGCCTGGCTGCATGATCTCCCGCCCACCGACCAGCCGCGCACGGTCGATTTCCTGGTCGGCCTCAATCACCGTCTACAAGCCGAGATCGCCTATATCATCCGTCTCGAGCCCGGGGTGCAGACGCCCGAGGAGACGCTCAGGCTAGCCCGCGGCTCGTGCCGCGATTCGGCCTGGCTCCTGGTCCAGATCCTGCGCCACCTTGGGATCGCTGCGCGATTCGTCTCGGGTTACCTCATCCAGATCGTCGCCGACATCAAGTCGCTCGACGGCCCCTCGGGGCCCGAGCACGACTTCACCGACCTCCACGCCTGGGCCGAGGCCTATCTGCCCGGCGCGGGCTGGGTCGGTCTCGACCCGACGTCGGGCCTGTTCGCGGGCGAGGGCCACATTCCGCTGGCCTGCACCCCGCACCCCACCAGCGCCGCACCGATCAGCGGCGCGATCGAAGAATGCGAGACCGAGTTCAGCCACCACATGGCGGTTCGCCGCATCCGCGAGTCGCCCCGCGTCACCAAGCCGTACAGCGACGAGACGTGGCAGGCGATCGTCGCGTTGGGCCATCGCGTCGACCGCGAGCTCAAGGCGGCGGACGTGCGGGCGACCATCGGCGGCGAGCCGACCTTCGTCGCCTCGGATTATCCCGATCTCGACGAGTGGAACATCTCCGCTGTCGGCCCGCACAAGCGCCGGCTGGCAGCCGACCTGATCAGGCGCCTGCGCGCACGCTTCGCGCCGAGCGGGCTGCTGCACTACGGCCAAGGCAAGTGGTACCCGGGGGAGCAGCTGCCGCGGTGGGCGCTGGCGCTCTACTGGCGCCGCGACGGGCGCCCGCTGTGGCGCTCCACCCAAATGATCGCCGATGTCGGCGACACGCCCGATGGGCGCGCCACGAGCGCCATGGCGGAGGCCTTCGCTCGCGGCATCGCACACCGCCTCGAGGTCACGGAAGCCGCCGTTACCGCCGCGTACGAGGACCCCTGGCGATTCATCGACGCGGAACGGAAGCTGCCGGAGGATGTCGAGCCCAGCGCCAATCGGCTCCACGACCCGGCGGCGCGGGCACGCCTTGCCCGCGTGTTCGAGCGGGGCCTCGGGCAGCCGGTCGGCTACGTCCTGCCGGTGCAGCGCTGGAACGACCGCGACCACGGCCGGCAGTGGGTCACCGAGGTGTGGTCCACGCGGGTGCGCCGTCTGTTTCTTGTGCCGGGCGACTCGCCGATCGGGTTTCGCCTGCCGCTCGCGTCGCTGCCCTACATCGCGCCGGCGATCTATCCCTACATCGTGCCCACCGACCCCTTCGAGGTGCGGTCCGAGCTTCCGGACGTGGACGCGCGCCGGCAACCCTATCTGCGCGGCCGGCGCGAGGGCACCGAGCAGGAGCCGGCGCGCCCCCCTGCTGTCGTCGCCCAGTCGTTCGGGACGGGCGCGCGCCACGCGGTGCGGGCAGCGCTGGCGGTCGAGCCGCGCGATGGCCGCCTGTGCGTCTTCATGCCCCCCGTCGAAACGGTGGAGGATTACATCGAGCTGCTCGCCACGGTCGCGGACACGGCCGCCGAGCTGACGCTCCCCATCCACGTCGAGGGCTACCCCCCGCCGCCCGACCCGCGGCTCAACGTCATTCGGGTCACGCCCGATCCCGGTGTGATCGAGGTCAACATCCACCCCGCCGGCAGCTGGTCGGAGATGGTCGACATCACGACTGGGCTCTACGAGGACGCGCGGCAAAGCCGTCTGGCGAGCGAGAAATTCATGCTCGACGGACGCCACGCCGGCACCGGCGGCGGCAATCACGTCGTCGTCGGTGGCGCGACGGCCGGCGACAGCCCTTTCCTGCGCCGCCCGGACGTGCTGCGCAGCTTGATCACCTATTGGCAGCACCATCCAGCGCTATCGTACCTGTTCTCGGGGTTGTTCATCGGCCCGACCAGCCAGGCGCCGCGAATCGACGAAGCACGACTGGATTCCCTCTACGAGATCGAGCTCGCTTTCCGGCAGGTGCCGGAACCGGGCATGACGGTAACGCCGTGGCTGGTCGATCGGATCTTCCGCAACCTCCTGATCGACGTCACCGGTAACACCCACCGCACCGAGATCTGCATCGACAAGCTGTACTCGCCTGAAGGACCGAACGGCCGCCTCGGTCTGGTCGAGTTCCGCGCTTTCGAAATGCCGCCGCACGCGCGCATGAGCCTGGTCCAGCAGCTGCTCCTCTTGGCGCTGATCGCCCGGTTCTGGCGGCAGCCGTACCGTGGCGCGCTGGTGCGCTGGGGCACGCGGCTGCACGACCGTTTCATGCTGCCGCATTTCGTCTGGCAGGATTTCGTCGACGTCATCACCGACATGAACCGCGCCGGCTACGCGCTCGAAGCGTCGTGGTTCGCCCCCCACCATGAGTTCCGCTTCCCCGCCTACGGCAGCGTCAACTTCGGCAGCATCGAGCTGGAGATCAGGCAGGCGCTCGAGCCATGGCATGTGATGGGCGAAGAGGGGGTGATCGGCGGCACCGCCCGATACGTCGATTCGTCGGTCGAGCGGCTGCAGGTCAGGGCCATCGGGCTGACCGAGGGTCGGCACGTCATCGCCTGCAACGGCCGACAGGTGCCGATGCTCGCCACCGGCCGGGCCGGCGAGGCGGTCGGAGGGGTGCGCTACCGCGCCTGGCGTCCGGCCTCTTCGCTGCATCCGACGATTGGCGTCAACGCGCCGCTGGTGTTCGATATCTACGACCGCTGGTCGGGGCGCGCGCTGGCCGGCTGCACCTACAACGTCGCCCATCCCGGAGGCCGTCACTACGAGACCTTCCCGGTCAACGCCTTTGAGGCCGAGAGCCGCCGGCTCGCACGATTCCAGCCATTCGGCCACACGCCGGGGCCTGCGCCTGAGCCGATCGCGGCGCCGCGGGACGAGTTCCCGTGCACGCTGGACCTGCGCTGGCCGTGAGGCCCCGTGACTTGTACCGCCCGTGATGCCGGTGAGATAATCGCCGCCACATCGCACTCGGGGGGACCCAGCACATGTCCGTCACCGTCGCCACCGCGCCGCCGGAGTCCCCGGTCGATATCGCGAGCCTCGTCGCGGGCTACGGCGCAGCGCCGGGGACCTACGACGAGCTGATCGCCCCGGACAACTCGATCCGGCCGCAGTGGCGCCGCGTGCTCGGCGCGTTCGGGGCGATGAGTGCCGCCGATCGTACCCAGGCCCGGGAAACGGCGCGCCGCCTGCTCCAGGAAAACGGCGTCACCTATGTCGCTCAGGAGGATGTCGAGCGGCGGAGCCGGCCATGGCAGCTCGATCTGTTTCCGCTGATCATCAGCCAGGCCGAGTGGCGCGCGCTCGAGGTCGGTCTCATCCAGCGGGCGCGTTTGCTCAACGCGATTCTAGGCGACCTCTATGGCCCCCAACGCCTGCTGAAAGAGGGGGCGCTTCCGCCCGCGCTCGTGTTCGGCAACCCGGAGTTTCTGCGGGCGTGCCACGGGCTTGCAGTGCCCAACGACGTCCACCTTCACTTCCTCGCCTTCGACCTCGGCCGCCTGGAAGGCGGACAGTGGGTGATCCTGGGCGATCGCACGCACGCGCCTTCGGGCGCCGGGTACGCGCTCGAAAACCGCATCGTCGCCTCGCGCTGCCTGCCGGACCTGTTCGGCCTCGACAACGTCCAGCGCCTGGCAGGGTTCTTCCGGGCGTTCAGCGAGAACTTCCTTCAGCTTGCGCGGCGTGACGAGCCACTGGCGGTAGTGCTGTCGCCCGGGCCGACCAAGGCGAACTACTTCGAGCACGCCTACCTGGCGCGCTATCTCGGCTATCCCGTGGTCGAGGGGTTCGATCTGACGGTGCGCGACGACCGGCTCTATCTCAAGACGGTGGAAGGCCTGAAACCGGTCGATCTTGTCTTGCGCCGCCTCGAATCGGAGCTGTGCGATCCGCTCGAGCTGCGCACTGATTCGTTCTATGGCGTCCCCGGCCTCGTTCAGGCCGCCCGCGAGGGCCAGGTCGCGATCGCCAACGCGCTCGGGAGCGGTCTGGTCGAGAACGAGGCGCTGGTGAGTTTCATGCCCGACCTGTGCCGCTTCTTGCTCGGCGAAGACCTGCGCATTCCGGGGATCCCGACGTGGTGGTGTGGCCGGCTGGCGGCGCGCAACCACGTCCTGGCGAGCCTCGAGCGCATGGTCGTCCGCAAGGCCTTCACCCCGCGCAGCATCACCGGCCCGGCGCAAGACACCTTCGTCGGACCGCTGTTGGCGCAGGCCGATCGGGAGAAGCTCGCCTTGCATATCATGCGCCAAGGTTACGCCTACATCGGCCAGGACGTCGTGTCGCTGTCGACGACCCCGGTATGGCGCGATGGCAATGGGCTGCGGCCCGGCGCCATGACGATTCGAGTCTACCTCGCCGCCACCGCTGACGGCTATCGGGTCATGCCGGGCGGGATGGCCCGAGTCGCAACGAGCACCGATGCGCGCGGCCATTGGCACGAGCCGACGGACCTGAGCAAGGACACCTGGGTGCTGTCGGATGGGCCGGTCGAGCATCGCAGCATGTTCACCCAAGGGCATCACGCGGTGCGGCTGCGGCGTGGTGGCCGCGACCTGCCGAGTCGCAGCGCCGACAATCTGTTCTGGTTCGGCCGCTATGCCGAGCGCTGCGAAGGCGCCGTGCGGCTGATGCGCAGCCTGGTGACTCGGCTGGCGGGCGAGGCGACGCCGAGCGCCCGACCGGTGACCCTCGATCGGCTAGTCTCCCTCCTGGTCATGCAGGAACATCTGTCGCAGCGCCGGGCGAAGCGCGCCATCGACGGCGGCATTCGGGCGGTCGAAAGCGAGATGTGGACGATACTGTTCGACCCCGAGATCTCCGACGGGTTGGCGCGAATCCTGAGCAACGTGCGGCGCACAGCGGAGCTGGTGCGTGAGCTGCTGTCCGCCGATACTTGGCAGATCATCAAGGAGATGAGCGAGGTCTCTGACACCTGGAAGCTGACCCCGGGGCAGGAAGTCGGTGACGCGCTGCACCTCCTCAACCGGCTGATCCAGCATCTTGCCGCGCTCAACGGCATGGTGATGGAGAACATGACGCGGGGCTACGGCTGGCGTTTCCTCGACATGGGGCGCCGCCTCGAACGCGTTCGCCACGCAACCAAGCTCGCCCGCGACCTGACGGTGCGCGGCGACCCGGAGAGCGACGGCGCCCTCGACCTCCTGCTCGAGCTCGCCGATAGCTCCATGACCTATCGCACCCGCTACCGCGCCGCGCCGGTGCTGGCCGCGGTCCTCGATCTCCTGCTCGCGGACGAAAGCAACCCGCGCTCAACGATGTTCCAGCTCGGCGCGATCGAGGATCACCTCAGCACGCTGCACCAGGCCCAGGGCGAGGAGGTGCTGAGCCCCGCCCAGCGCGCGATCATCGGGCTGCGCGCCGATGTACGGCTTGCCGACATGATGCAGCTATCGGATCCCGGCGCGAAGGGATCGGCAAGGGTCAACCTGGAGCGCCTGTTGCGCCGCACCGAGAAGGGCTGCTTCGACTTGTCGGACCTGATCGGCAGCACCTACTTCAGCCACTCGACGCTACAGCGCGTGTTCGGCCCGCACTGGACCGAAGCCGCCGAAGCCGCCGCATGATCTACAACGTCAGCCACCGCACGGCCTTCGAGTACGAACAGTCGGTGCTTGTTTCCCACCATCTGCTCCACCTCTCGCCGCGACCGGTCCCGCGCCAGAACGTCCCGCAGGCGTCGATCGCCATCGAACCGGCACCGACCGTGCGAACCGAGGGGCTCGACTTCTTCGGCAATCCGGTCACTCACGTCGCCGTGCAGGTGCCGCACCAGACACTGGTGGTGAACGCGCAGTTCCGCGCCGAAATACTGGCGCCAGAACCGCTCCCGCTGGCACGGAGTAGACCGTGGGAGGAAGTGGCGGAGACCGCGGCGCTAGCACGCGGCAACGAGGCGGTCGAGGCCAGTCAGTACGTCTTCGACTCACCCTACGTCGCCACGGGCGATGAGACCTATGAGTTCGGCCGGCGCTGCTTCCCACCGGGTCGGCCGGTCCTCGACGGGGCCATGGATCTCACCGAGGTGATCTTCCGCGAGTTCAAGTACCAGGGCGGTGTGACCGACGTTTCGACTCCGGTGACCGAAGTTCTGGCGACACGACGGGGCGTGTGCCAGGACTTCGCGCACCTGCAGATCGCGTGCCTGCGGAGCCTTGGCGTCCCGGCGCGCTACATCAGCGGCTATCTGCTCACCCACGCGCCGGAGGGCAAGGAGAAGCTGGTCGGCTCCGACGCCACGCACGCCTGGGTCTCGGTCTGGTGTCCCGACCTAGGGTGGGTCGATTTCGACCCGACTAACCGGGTGATCCCGAAGGACGAGCACATCACCCTGGCGTGGGGCCGCGACTACGGCGATGTCAGCCCGATCAACGGCTTCATGTTCGGCGGCGGCTCGCACAAGATCGTGGTAGGAGTCGACGTCCGCTCGGTCGCGTGGAGCTGATCAGAACACCGACATCCGCGTCTTGGTCGTGAACAGCTCGAGCGCCTTGGTGCCGACCAGCGAGTTGCCGGTCTTGTCCAGGCGCGGCGACCACACGCAGATCGACAGCACGCGCGGGATGACGCCGACGATGCCGCCGCCGACGCCACTCTTGGCCGGCATGCCGACGCGGAAGGCGAAGTTACCGACCCCATCGTAGAGCCCGCATGTCATCATCAGCGCGTTGATCCGCTTGACCCGGCGCTTGGCGAGGAAGCGGCCGCCCTCACCCACGAACGCGCCATCATTGGCCAGCGGCAAGAAGGCGCGAGCCAGGTCGAGACACGACATCCCCAGCGAGCACTGGTAGAAGTAGGTGCCGAGCACGGCGTCGACCTCCGCCTTGAGGTTGCCGTGGCTCTTCAGGAAATAGGCGATGGCCGTGTTGAGATGGCCGGTCGCGCGCTCGGACCGAGCGACCTCTTCATCGTAGTCGACGCGATCGTTGCGGGCCAGGCGCCGCGCCAGCGCCCGGATGCTCTCGACCGCCTTGGCATCGCTGTCAACGACGCAATCGGTCACCACGAGCGCGCCGGCGTTGATAAACGGGTTGCGCGGAATGCCGTGCTCGTGCTCGAGCAGGACCAGCGAATTGAACGCGGTGCCCGAGGGCTCGCGCCCGACCCGCTCCCACAGCCGAGCGCCGAGGCGTTCGAGCGCCAGGACCAGGGTGAACACCTTAGAGATGCTCTGGATCGAGAACGGCTCGTCCGAATCGCCGAAGGTGTGCTCGGCGCCATCGGTAGTGCACACCGCCATGCCGAACTTGCGCGGCGGCACCGACTTGAGCGCCGGGATGTAGCTGGCGACGCGCCCCTTGCGGAACTGCGGCTGCACCTCGCGATTGATCTCCTCGAGAATCCGCGCGTAATCCATGGCCGGAGCCCCCTTCCCCCGGGCGCGTCGTGTCATGCCGCGGTCCCACCCGGTACCAGGACCGCCAGTGGCTCACCGACTTCGGCGGGATGGCCAAAGAACGTCAGGCCGATCTGCCTGGTCAAGGCGATCAACTCGATCTGCACCTGATCGAGGAACTCGTGCAGCCCCCCGGCGATGACCTGCCACGGTTGGCGCGACGCAAGCTCCTCCAGCCGGCTAACCGTGTCGGTCGGGAGCACGACGTGACGGAGCTCGGCGTGGCTCTGGAAGTCGCCGATGATGCGCCTCATCTCACGCACGCAGAAGGCCACCGAGCGCGGCAGGTAGGGATCGAACAGAATGAAGCCCGACACCGTGGTTGGCGTCATCTGCCGCGGAAACACGCGACGGTAGCCGTGGTACGCGGCAGCCGAGCGCAGCAACACGTTCCACTGGCTCACGTCGATCGGGGTCCCAACGTCCTGCAGCCGCGGCAGCAAGGCATGGTACTTGATGTCCACCAGCCGCGTCGTCTGATCGCAGCGTTCGATGAAGCAGCCGAGCTGGTAGAAGAGCCATACCTGATCGCGGTACATGGTGTGCTCGGCCAAGCCGGAGTGAAGCTGACAGCCCTCCTTGATGCGCGCGCAGAGCCGCGAGAAGTCGGCCAGGTTGAGATCGCGGTTGTCGAGCCCGCTGATCCAGTTCCACATGATGTTCAGTTGTAGCCAGATCTCGAGACTGAGGAGGTGGCGGAGCGTTCGGGCGTTTTCGCGCGCCAGGAAGATCGCGTTGACGATCGCATTGGGGTTGCGCCGATCGAGCACGTAGAAGTGCACCACGCTCTCGGCGTCGGCTTCGTTGTGGAGATCGAAGAACCGTTCTTCGTCGGAGTGGAGGCGCAGGATCGGCAACCAGTCCTGCGCGCCGTGCGAGTCACGTGCGAAGGTCTCGTTGACGTCGAGAATGCGGGCAAGGTTCTCGACCCGCTCCAGGTAGCGGGCCATCCAGAAGCTGTTCTCGGCGAACCGGGCGAGGAGGCTACTCAAGGACCCAAGTATCCTTCGTGCCACCGCCCTGCGACGAGTTGACAATCAAGGAGCCCTCACGCAGCGCCACCCGGGTGAGGCCGCCGGGCAGCACCCAGCTGCTCTTGCCGGTGATAACGAATGGCCGCAAATCGACGTGGCGCGGCGCAATCGTCTGATCGACCAGCGTCGGGCACACCGATAGATCAACGACCGTTTGACTGATGTAGTTCTCGGGCTGCGCTTTCAACTTGGCGCGACAGGTCTCAAGCTCCTCGGCGCTGGCTTTCGGCCCGATCACCACGCCATAGCCTCCCGACTCGCCGACCGGCTTCACGACCAGTTCGTCGAGATGCGCGAGCGTGAAGGCGAGGTCGCTGGGGTTGCGGCACAGCCACGTTTCGACATTGGGCAGGATCGGATCCTGGTCGAGATAGTATTTGATGATCTTTGGCATGTAGGTGTAGATGGCCTTGTCGTCCGCCACGCCTGTACCGACGGCGTTGGCCAAAGCCACGCGGCCGTTGCGATAGACCTCCATGATGCCGGGCACGCCAAGCAAGCTCTCGGGCCGGAACCGGGTAGGATCGAGGAAGTCGTCGTCGATCCGGCGATAGATGACATCGACGCGGATCGGCCCGCCGGTCGTCTTCATGAATACCTGGCCATCCATGACCAAGAGGTCGCGACCCTCGACCAACGGCATACCCATCTCGCGCGCCAGGAACACGTGCTCGAAGTAGGCCGAATTGAACACGCCCGGCGACAGCAGAACGACGCCCGGATCGCCGACACCCGTCGGCGCGATCTCGGCCAACACCTCGCGGAGACGGCTGCCGTAGTCGGAGACCGGCATGATGCCGATGTTATCGGCGAGGTCGGGGAACGCGCGGAGCGTCAGATGCCGGTTCTCGATGACGTAGGAGACGCCCGAGGGTATGCGGGCGTTGTCCTCCAACACCCGGAAGGTGCCCTCGCAGTCGCGCACGATGTCGATGCCGCAGACATGCACGTAGGTCTTGTTGGGAAGATCGTGCCCAATCATCTCGGGCCGGAAGCTGACGTTGCGCAGCACCAGTTCCGCTGGAATGACGCCATTCTTGAGGATGCTCTGACGGTGATAGATGTCGTCGAGAAAGAGGTTGATCGCGGTGACGCGCTGGATGCACCCGGCCTCGATACGGCGCCAGTCGTCGCGCGAGATCACCCGCGGAATCACGTCGAACGGCAGGATGCGGTCGATCGTGTGCTTGTCCGAGTACACCGTGAAGGTGATGCCGAGCCCATAGAGCTCGCGCTCGCTCGCGGCGGCGCGCCGGCGGAGAGCCGCGATCCTCATCTGATCGAGGCGCGCACGGATCTCAAGGGTGTGGCCCGCCGGCCGTTCGGGCGTCCCAAACAGCTCGCAGAAGAATCCGTCGGGGTCATACTTAGCGAGCAACCCGGACATCAATCGGTGCCTGCCGCGACGGCCGCCAGAGCTACACGCGATCCATGGGGCGCAGCCTCAGCGGCCCGGAATTCGCCCTTGATACCACGCCAAGTCTACGGGCACCACTCAGGACGCCTCGAGCTCGGTGATGAACTGCTCGATCATGCCGAGCCCGCGCGACCAGAATCCGGGATCGGTCGCGTCCAGCCCGAAGGGCGCCAGAAGCTCCTTGTGGCGCAGCGTTCCGCCCGCCTTGAGCAACGCGAGGTACTTGCCCTCGAAGCCCACGGGGTCGCGCTCGTAGGTGGCGTACAGCGAGTTCACGAGGCATTCACCGAAGGCGTACGCATATACGTAGAACGGGCTATGCACGAAATGGTAGATGTAGCACCAGTAGTTGGCGTAGCCCGGATCGAAGCGGAACGCTGGGCCGAGGCTCTCGCTCTGCACGCCGCTCCAGATTTCGCCGATGCGCTCGACCGACAGCTCGCCCTTTCGCCGCTCTTCGTGCACCTTGCGCTCGAACTCGTAAAACGCGATCTGGCGAACGACCGTGTTGAGCATGGCCTCGACCTTGGCCGCCAGGAGCGCCCGGCGCGCCGTCGACTCGTGTGTCTTGGCGAGCAACGCGCGGAAGGTGAGCTGCTCGCCGAACACCGAGGCGGTCTCGGACAGGGTGAGCGGGGCGGCCGACTGCAGCACGCCCTGCGGTGCAGCGAGCACCTGGTGGACGCCGTGTCCGAGTTCGTGCGCCAGGGTCATCACGTCCCGCGACTTGCCGAGGAAGTTGACGAGAAGGTAGGGGTGCACGCTCGGCACCGTGGGGTGGGCGAAGGCGCCCGGCGACTTGCCCGGGCGCACCGGCGCGTCGATCCAAGGGCGGTCGAAGAAGCGCTGGCCGACCTCGGCGAGCGCGGGCGAAAAGCGCCCAAACGCATCGAGCACCAGGTCGCGCGCCTCATCCCAGCGAAAGACTAGGTCGTCGGCGTCGGGCAGCGGCGCGCTACGGTCCCAGTGGTCCATGAAGTCCTTGCCGAGCCAACGCGCCTTCAGCCGATAGTAGCGATGCGACAGCCGCGGGAACGCCTCCCGCACGGCCGACACCAAGGCGTCCACGACCTCGGGCTCGACTCGGTTGAACAGATGGCGCTGCATCTGCGGGCTGGAATAGCCGCGGAGCTTGTCCTCGATCCCCTTGTCCTTGACCACGGTGTTGAGGATGAGCCCGAGGAGACGGACGTTGCCGCTGAAGGTGCGGTCGAGCCCCGCCGCCGCCGCGCGCCGGACTTCCGGATCCTTGTCCGAGAAACGGTGCAGCGCCGCCTCGAGGGTCAGCGTCTCGCCGTTCACCGCGACCGACATCTGAGCGATGGTCTCGTCGAACAGACGCGTCCAGGAGGCGCGCCCGGTGACGTCTTTCTCGTAGAGCAGCGCTTCGAGATCCTCGGCTAGATCGTATGGCCGGAACGCGCGCAGATCGCGGAGCCACGGCTGGTATCGGGCTAATTCCTTCGCCCTGAGCTTGTCGGCCAAGTCGGCATCATCGATCTTGTTGAGCTCAAGGCCGAAGAACACGAGTTCGGTGCCGATCGCGTTGACCGCCTCGCGGGTATCCTGGGTGAATCGGGCGATGGCGGGATCGTTCATGTCGCCCGAGTAGCAGAGTCCGGAATAGCTGGTCAGCTTGAGCTGCTGCTCTTGCAGCCGCTCGTATCGCGCCACGGCCTCGCCGAGCTCAGGACCGCCGAGTCGTGCCACCTCGCCGGCATACGCCGCACGGAACTCGGCGGCGGCGGTGGCCGCGGCCCCCAGGTCGCCGCTAAACGCCTGCGAGTCGCGACCGGGATAGAGATCGGACAGGTCCCATTCGGGAAGGGTGCCCAGTGGAGCCGCTTCGGACATCGTCGTTACCGCACTGCCTCGGGTGGTGGAATCCGCTGCTCCAGACTACACGTGCCGTGGCTTCCCGCGCCACAGCGCGAGAGGCGCGCGCCGCCCGATTTACGGCCGGCGCGCCACC
>VGEJ01000030.1 GCA_016869335.1 Alphaproteobacteria bacterium
GCTGCTCATCGCGGCGGCAAACGTCTATGCCGAAACCACCAACTTCCTCGACTTCGGGCGCACCGTCGCGGCGGTGTGGGTCATGATCGTCCTCCTGGTACCGGCGTTCTGCCTTTACGTCTGGCACCGCGGCGCGGCGGCGCCGCTATGGCGCCTGTGCTGGACGTTCGCGCTGCTCGCGTACTGGATCCACCTCGCCTTCGCCTTCGGCACCCTCCACGGCAGCAGCCTCGCCGGCATCATCGCCAAGCAAGGCGCGCTGGCCGCCGGATACAACTTTGCGGTCACCGTGTGGTGGTCGCTCGACGTGGTGTTTGTGTGGTTCGGCGCGCGTGGCGCCGTGGTCCGCTGGCAGCGCTTCGCTCTGACCGCGGCCCTGTTCATAGGCGTGATCGTGGCCGCGGTGGTCCTCAAGGACGGGCTCGTGCGCTGGCTCGGCGCCGTCCTCGTGGCGAGCGTGGCAGTCACCGCGTCAGCCCGACTGATGCCGCCGGCCGCGGCGGCTTGAGCCCGTTTCGTGCGTCGCACTTGGCGCGCCGGCATGGGCAGCGCTAGACTGAGTCTTTGCCCGCTACGGACTGGTCCAGGGCCCTTGAGTCGCATTCTCGACCTCGGAAGACGCGTCGAGCTCGTGCCGATGGATCCCCACGGCAACGGCGTCGCGCTCGGCCTTTACCTCGAGCAGGGTGGCGCCGGCGGCGCGGCGTACCGCGTGCACAGCTACAGCAGCCGGGCCGGCACCGCCGAGCGCGTCGCTTTCATCACGCGCGCCATGGCGCTCATGGGCGGCATGGAACAGACGACGAATGGCGCCGCCGCCTTGAGGTTCCCATGTGGCGCCGCGCACGTGTTGGCGTGCCGCCGCGCGTTCCTCGAGGCCTGCAAGTTGCCGAGCGAGGCGGAGCTCGCCGGGCGCCCGCTCTGCATTCACGATCCGAAAGCAGGCTGCACCGTCACCGTGGATGCTCGCCGGGGTGGAGCATACGCGCTCTCCGCCGATGGAGGCGGACCGGCGGTGGCCGGGCGGCTGGTAGCTATCCGGGGCGGCTTGGCGAAGCTCGCGGCCCTGCACACCATCGAGGACCTCGTCGCATTCGACTGCGGCCATGCCCACGATGCGCTGATCGGCCTGCTGCTGGTGCGGGCGATCAACGTCCGCGCCGTGATGCGCGAGACCGAAGAGGTGGCGAGCCGAGGCGTCCTCGTCGCCCCGAGCGCGCAAAAATCGTGACCAGCGAGGCACCACTGTGACCGCTTCCGCGCCGCGCCCGATGACGGGCCGGCAGCGCATCCTCGCTGCGCTCCGGCGCGAGCCGGTCGATCGTACGCCCGTGTGCAACCCCACCTCGGTGGCCACGGTCGAGCTGATGGACCTGGTCGACGCCCCGTTCCCGGACGCTAATCGCAACCCGGAGCTGATGGCACGACTCGCGGCCACGGGCTACACCGAGCTCGGCTTCGACAGCGTGATGCCCGTGTTCTCGATCATCCAGGAGTCCTCGGCGCTCGGCTGCAAGATCCAGTGGGAGCAGAAGGATAATTGGCCGACCGTCAGGATGCGCGAGCCGATCTGGCGGGACGCCGACGATGTTCGCGTCCCAAACGACTTCCTCACCCATCCCGACACCCGCTGCGTCCTCGACGCCATCGGCATCCTGCGCCGCGAGCTCGGCGAGGAGGTGGCGATCATCGGCAAGACCATGGGGCCGTGGTCGCTCGGCTACCACTGCTTCGGCGTCGAGACTTTCCTGCTGATGTCGCTCGACGATCCGGGGCGGACCAAGCTCTGCCTCGATCGCCTCAAGGAGGCGACGATCCGTTTCGGCCTGGCGCAGATCGAGGCCGGCGCCGATGCGCTCACCCTGCCCGACCACGCCACCGGCGATCTGGTCAGCGGCGAGTACTACGAGCGCTTCCTCAAGGACCTCCACGCCGAGTTCGCCGAACGGCTGCCGATCCCCCTGATCCTGCACATCTGCGGCCGCACGGTCGATCGCATGGGCTACATCGCCGAGACCGGCATGGCGGCATTCCACTTCGACTCCAAGAACACGCCGGACGAGTCGATGGAAGCGGTGAGGGATCGCATCGCCCTCGTCGGCAACATCAATAATCCCGAGACGCTCTACGCCCGCGACCCCGAGGCGGTGCGGGCCGAGGTGTTCAAGAACCTCGCCGCCGGGGTTCAGCTCGTCGGTCCCGAATGCGCCATACCGCTGCAGACCGCGATCGAGAATCTGGTCGAGATCCCGCGCGCCGTCCGTGAGTGGCACGCCTCTCACGCCCACCCCCACGCCGGCTGATCGAGCGACGGCTTCCATCCGATGGCTGAGCTTGCCGACATTGCCAACGCGACCATACGCCAGGAGATCGCCGAGTATCTCGATCGGCCGGTCGAGATCGAACGCAACATCGCCCTGTTCGCGCGCACCCGGCCGCTGATGCAGGAGATCGCGGTCGCGGTCATCGAAGGCGATCAGGTGGCGTGCGACCGGCTGACGCGACAAGCCCTCGAAGAGGGCGTCCATGCACTCGAGATCATGGATGACGGCCTGATCGGCGGCATGGGCATCGTCGGCATCAAGTTCCGCGAGAACTTCATCTTCGTGCCGGAGGTGCTGGCCTGCGCGCGCAGCATGAAGGCGGGGATGGCGCATATCGAGCCGATCCTCTCGGCGGCCGGTGTGGAACCGGTGGGCACGGTCGTCATGGGAACGGTCAAGGGCGATCTCCACGACATCGGCAAGAACCTGTGCATCATGATGCTGCGCGGCGCGGGCTTCTCGGTGATCGATCTTGGCGTCGACACCGCGCCCGATCAGTTCATCGCCGCCGTCGAGGAACACGGCGCGCCGTTACTCGGCATGTCGGCGCTGCTCACCACGACGATGCCCAACATGGGCAGGACGATCGAGGCGTTCATCGATGCGGGGCTTCGCGATGACGTCAAGATCATGGTCGGCGGCGCTCCGGTGACGCAGGAGTTCGCCGACGACATGGGCGCTGACGGCTACGGCAAGGACGCCCTGGCGTGCGTCGCGCTCGCCAAGCAGCTCCTCGGCGTCGCGGCGTAACCGGTGACCAAGATCGACAAGACGGCCTACCAGGCGCGGCTCGACCGCATCACCGAGTTGTTCGCCGGCATGGTCGCCAAGGCCGACGAGGTTTCGCGCCACCGCTGCCCCTACCGTGACCGCGCCGATCAGTGCACTGCCGCCTTTCGCTGCCGCAACCAGCGGCCGCCGGCGGTGACCGGCGACCCCGCTCTGTGCGGCCACGACGGCCGGTTCGACTACCGCCCCGCCTGGGAAACCGATCCCAGCGCCTACGCCCGCGCCAAACACAAGATCGGCCGGGTGAAGGCGGACGCAGCCCGGCGCCGGCGGACCCCGCCAGGCACCGAGGAGTGAAGTTGGCCCGGCCGCACGGGCCGGCGGGCACGCCCGGCCTCACCTTGTTCGACCATGCCGATGAGCTGGCGATGGAGGTGCCGACCTCGTGCCGGCGTACCGGTCGCTGCCATGAGTGCATCGTCGAGGTGCGGCGCGGCATGGCGGCCCTGAGCCCGCCAACCGCGGCCGAGTCGTTCCTGCGCGGCAGCTATCGCCTCGCCTGCCAAGCGTGGATCGCCGACCCGACGGTGGACATCGACTTCACGCCGCTCCGCCGCAAGCCGAAGATCCTGACCCACACCGCGGACAGCGAGCCCATGCCTATCGACCCGGCGGTGACCCGCGAAGGCGAGGTTGTGCTCTACGCCGGTGCGCCTATCGATCGCTATCGCGGGCGCCTGCTCGGTCTCGCCGTCGATCTTGGAACGACCACAGTCGTTGCCGAACTGGTCGATCTCGAAAGCGGTGCGGTGGTCGAGAGCGCGAGCTTCGAGAACCCGCAGCGTTTCGGCGGCAGCGACGTCATGCACCGCATCTCCTACGACGGCGCGCATCGGGGCGAGCTGCAGCGCAGCGCGGCCGCGGCGCTCAACCGTGCGATCCGCGCGATGGTGCCCCGGCTCGGGACCTCCCATCGCACGCTCTATGAGATCGTCGTCGCGGGCAACCCGACCATGCGCGACATCCTCTTCCGCCTCGAAGTTCAGGATATCGGGCAGCGGCCCTACAAGTCGCTGATCGAGCGAGCCTGGCGGTGCGGCGAGCGCGAGGGCACCGCGCTGAACGAGCCGGCGCGCGCGCTCGGTCTCGTCGCCCATCCCGCGGCTCGCGTCTATGGCCTGCCGCTGATCGCCAGCCACGTCGGCGCCGATACGGCCGCGTGTCTCCTGGCCGCGGGCATGCTCGACGCGACCGACCGGCCCACCATGCTGCTCGACATCGGCACCAACACCGAGGTCGCAGTGGCTTGGCGTGGCCGCATCACGGTGGCCTCGTGCCCGGCCGGCCCCGCCTTCGAGGGTGGGCTGGTGACCTATGGCATGCCGGGCTACGAAGGCGCCATCGAGTCGCTGACGCTCGGCCCCGACGGCCGCATCCGCAGCTATCGCACGATCGGCGACCTGCCGCCGCAGGGGCTCTGCGGCTCCGGCCTGATCGACCTTCTGGCCGAGCTCCGCCGTCACGGCGTCATGACAGAGATGGGCGTGTTTCTCGGCGACCGCAGACTCCGCGAGATCGCGCTCCTGCCCGAGCACGGCATTACCTTCTCGCGCACGGACGCGAGCAACCTGGCCCAGGCGAAGGCGGCCAACGTCTGCGGTCAGCTCATCGTGCTCCGCGCCGCCGGCCTTGCGCCCGCGGCGATCGAGCGGCTCTATCTCGCGGGCGGGTTCGCTAACTTCATCGACGTGCGCAACGCGATCGCCATCGGCTTTCTCGCGCCCGTGGCCGAGGAGCGCGTCGTCAAGATCGGCAACGCCGCGGTGCACGGCGCCCGCGCCGTGCTGGTGTCCCTGACCCGGCGCCGCGCGCTGGAGGAGAGCGTCCGGACCATGCAGCATGTCGAGCTCGAGACCACGCCCGACTTTTTTGATGTCTTTGTCGAGGGTTGTCAGTTCAAGCCGATGCCCACCACGCTGCGCTCCGCGGCCGCCATCGCATGAGCGCGCCCCTCATCATCATCGGCGAGAACATCCACTGCACCCGGGTCGTGCCGCGCAAGAGCAAGCGGGTGATCGATGCCGGCGGCGAGGCCATCCGCTACCTCGCTGCCAGCGGGGAGGACCACCTGCTGCGAATCCCCGAAGCCGCCAAGAGCGGACAGGAGTATCGCGAGGGCCGCATCAAGCACGTCATGATCGCGCTCGACATGGCGATGGCGGGAAGCGAGCCGGAGCGCGCGGCTGGGCGCACCTACATCGCCGCGCTGGCCGCCGCCCAGGAGCGCGCCGGTGCGGCCTTCCTCGATCTCAACGTGGACGAGATCTCCTTCAAGCTGGAACGCCAGACCGCCGCCATGGCGTGGCTGGTCCGTGCGCTGCAAGAGATGACGACGCTGCCGCTCTCGGTCGACTCCTCGAACGTCGATATCATCCGCGCCGGCCTCGCCGTTTACGACGCAGCCCGGGCGCGCCCGTTGCTCAACTCGGCTTCGCTCGAGCGCAGCGATGCCATCTACATGGCGCGCGAGTTCAACGCCCGCCTGGTGGTGACTGCCGCCGGCGAGAAGGGCATGCCGGCGGACGCCGCGGAGCGGTTGGCGAATGCCGGGCGCCTGATCGAGCTCGCCGCCCGCAAGGGTTTTGCCGAGAACGACATCTTCATCGATCCGCTGATCTTTCCGATCTCGGTCGACGCAGCGTACGGCCGCCACAGCCTCGATGCCATCCGCGGCCTGCGCGCGCGGTTCGGGCCCTCGGTGCACATCACGGGCGGGATGAGCAACGTCTCCTTCGGCATCCCGAGCCGCAAACTGATCAACGATGTGTTCCTCGTCCTCGCGATCGAGGCGGGCGCCGACAGCGGCATCATCGACCCGGTGGCCGCCCGGGTGGAAGACGTGCTCGCGCTCGATCGTTCCGCGCCCACTTATCGTCTAGCGGAGGACGTGCTGCTCGGCCGCGACGAGCACTGCCGCGCCTACTTGCGCGCCTGGCGCAAGGGCGAGCTCACCGTCGCCGTCGGCTAACGCACCGGCGCTAGAACGACTCCTCGAGCATGCGCTGGTAGTCCGCGGCGGTGGCCGGGCGCGGATTGGTGGCGTGGCAGTGGTCCTTGAGCGCGGCCGCGGCGATCCTTGGTATCACCGCATCGTGCACGCCCATGGCGCCGAGACTCGGCGGCAGCCCGACGCGGGCGTTGAGCGTCGCGATCCACTCCGGCAGCGCGGCGCCGGGCCGCAGGCCGAGGCGGGAGGCCAGTACGGTGTACTTGTCGCCCACGTGCCCGGCGTTGAAGCGCAGCACCGCCGGCAGCAGCACGGCGTTGAGCGTGCCGTGGTGCAGGCCGAGCGTGCCGAGCGGGTGCGACAGCGCATGTACGGCGCCGAGCCCTTTCTGGAACGCCATCGCCCCTTCCATCGCCGCCATCATCATGTTCCAGCGCGCTTCCGCGTCCGCCCCGTTCGCCACCGCGCGCTCGAGATGGCGGGAGATCCGCGCCGCACCATCGAGCGCGATGGCCTCGGCCGGCGGGTTGATCGCGGGCGAGAGGAATGCCTCGATGCAGTGGGCCAGCGCATCGAGGCCGGTGGCGGCGCTGAGGCGCGGCGGCAGCCCGAGCGTGAGCGAGGGATCGCAGATGGCCAGGCGCGGGATGAGGTGCGGGCTGATCAGCGCGAGCTTGCGCCCGTCGTCGAGCACGATCACGGCACCGCGGCCGACCTCGCTCCCGGTCCCGGCAGTGGTCGGGATGGCGACCACCGGCGCCACGGCCGCGGTGATGCGCCGCACGCCGCCCTCCGCCATCATGTACTGCGTCAGCGGCGGCGCGTGGGTCGCGAGCAACGCCACCGCCTTGCCCAGGTCCATCGATGAGCCGCCGCCGAAGCCGATCACCCCATCGCAGGCCGCGGCCTGGTAGCGCTCGAGGGCCTGCCAGACCGCGCGCTCGGTCGGGTTCTCCGGCGTGCCGTCGTAGACCGCGGCAGCACCCCGTGCCGGCAGCGCGGCGTGGAGACGCTCGACCAGGCCGCTCGCGACCAGCCCGCGGTCGGTAACCACCAGGGGCCGCCGGAGGCCGAGCGCCGCGAGCTCGCCCGCCAGGAGTGCGAGCGCGCCGTGGTCGAACTGGATGCGGGTCAGATAGGTAATGAGGGCCATGGGTGATCCCTGCGCTAGCCCGCGACGGACGCCGAACCTCGCCGTGCTACCATGCCGCGGCCCGTGACGCCGCACGGGCGGCGCATGCGTCGTCACTCGAGGCAGCTTACGCGATGCTCGCTGAGCAGGCACGCTCATCGGTATGGCTGCGGCGTTCCGCCAATGCGGTCGCCGGGGGCGCGATCGCGCTCTCGGTCGGCGCCGCGATGGTGGAGACGCTACCCGGCCAGCCCTGGGGAGCGCACGTGGCAACGGCGCGGGCCGTTGCCGCCATCGTTTTCCTGATCGAGTTCGCGGTGCGGCTGTGGCTGGTTCCGACCGTCGGCGATGCGACCGGCCGCACCCGGCTGCGCACCCGGCTGCGCTATCTCCTGTCGCCGCTCGGCGTCATCGACGCGGTGGCGTTCCTGCCGTGGCTGGTGTCGCTCGCCGTGCCGCTCGGCACGGGCCTGCTCGAGCTCGCCGGCATGCTGACGCTGCTCAAGCTCGCGCGATACTTCGACGCCCTCGGTCTGATTGCCGTCGTCATCGCCCGAGAAGGGCGGCCGCTGATCGCGGCGCTGACGGCCATGGCGATCCTCCTGCTGATCCTCTCGACCGCGATGTACCTGCTCGAGCGCGAGGCCCAGCCCGAGATCTTCCGCTCGATCCCCGATGCGATGTGGTGGGGCATCGTCACGATGGCGACCGTCGGCTACGGCGACCTGGCGCCGGTGACATCGCTCGGCCGCGTGCTGGGCGGCTTCACGATGCTGCTCGGGATCGCCATGTTCGCGGTCCCGGCCGGCCTGCTCGCGACCGGCTTTGCCGAGGAGCTGCGCAAACGCGAGTTCGTGGTGACCTGGCAGAGCGTCGCCCGGGTGCCCCTGTTCGCGCGCCTCGATGCCCATCGCATCGCTGCGATCGCCGCGCTGCTGAGACCGCGGATCGTGCCGCCCAACACCGTCATCGTCCGGCGCAACGACCCCGCCGAGGCGATGTTCTTCATCATGGAGGGCGAGGTCGAGGTCGACGCCCGGCCGCACCCGGTGCGGCTGAAGGCAGGGCAGTTCTTCGGCGAGATCGGGCTCCTGCACGACGTGCCGCGCACGGCCACCGTGGCCGCGGTCGGCGAGTGCCGCCTGCTCGCGCTGGCGGTGGCCGATTTCCGGCGCCTGATCCATCAATACCCGAGCTTGAAGGCGGAGATCGAGCGCGTCGCCGAGGCCCGTCAGGGCGGTGCGTCAAGCACCTTCTCCAGCACGACTTCATAAGGCCGGTAGCCGGCGCGGGCATAGGCGCGCTGTGCGGCTCTGTTGTCCGCCAGAGCACACACCCGCACCCGCCGCACTCCCCGCGCCGCAAGATGCCGCTCGGCGGCGGCGATGGGGGCACGGCCGGCGCCCTCACCGCGGCACTCGGCCGCGACGCAGGCATCCGTGATCAAGCCGTGAACGTTCGAGTCGTCGGTCTCGGCGGGGGACAAATCACACGCTAGCTACACGCAGCCGGCCGAAACTGGACCGCCGTGCCGATCTCCCCTAAGCTCGCCGAAACGAGCGAAGGCCGCGCGCACGACGTGGCGGCTGGTCGTCGCGCTGATGCTGACGGTCCTCTTCCTCTTCCCCGTCTACTGGATGTTCGCGGTCTCGCTGAAGACGCCCGACGAGATCTTCCATCACCCTCCGGTCTGGTATCCGGCGGAGCTGCAATTCGGCAACTTCGCGGTGCTGTTCCGCGAGGGCGACGCCTTCTCGGTGCTCAACAGCCTGATCACAGCCGGCATCAGTACGGTCATCGCGATGTTCCTCGGCACGATCTGCGCCTATGCGCTCGTGCGCTTCCGCACCGGCGGCGAGAATCTCGCGATGTGGATCCTGTCGCAGCGCATGCTGCCGCCGGTGGCCATCGTTTTCCCGGTGTTCCTGGCCTTTGCCTTCATCCAATGGGCGGACACCTACCATGGACTGATCTTGATCTATGTCGCGTTCAACCTGCCCTATGTCATCTGGATGATGCGGGGCTACATCGAGGACATCCCGATCGAGCTCGAGGAGAGCGCACTGGTCGATGGCTGCACCCGCTGGCAGGTGATCTACAAGGTCGTGCTGCCGATGGCGCGCACCGGCCTGTTCGCGACCGCTGTGTTCGCGTTCATTTTCGCCTGGAACGAGTTCCTGTTCGCGCTCGTGCTCACCCGGACCGAGGTCATCACCTTCCCCGTACAGGTGACGCACTACTTCGGGCCGCAGTCGACGTTCTGGGCCAAGATCTCGGCGATGTCCGTGCTGGGAACGCTGCCCGTGTTCTTTGCGGTCGCGACCCTGCAACGCTACCTGGTGCGCGGCATCTCCCTCGGCGCGATCAAGGGCTGACCAAGAGGAGACGATGACTCCAAACCGCGCGCTCGCGCTCTACGGGTCCACGGAGGCGGCCCCCGAGATGGTCCCACTGGCGGTCGGCCCGCTGAGCTTCACGCTCGACCGCGGGGCGCTGCGCTGGGTCAAGCTTGGCGACGTCGAGGTGCTGCGCCAGGTCTCCTTCACGATCCGCGACCGCATCTGGGGCACGGTGGTGCCGACCCTGCGTGACGTGGCGATCGAGAAGGGGGCCGCGGGCTTGCGTGTGCGCTTCGTCGCCGAAAGCCGATTGGACGAGGGCGTGTTGACCTGGCACGCCGACATCCGGGGCGAGCCCGACGGCAACCTCCGCTTCTCGGTCAGCGCCACACCCGACCGGGACGTCAGCACCAATCGGACGGGCTTCGTGGTTTTGCACCCGCTCGAGGGCGTGGCCGGCCGGCCGGTCGAGGTCGAGCAGGTCGATGGCAGCCGCGTCCAGGCCGCGTTCCCCGCTTTGATCGCGCCCGATCAGCCGATCAGCCACATCCGGGCGCTCAAGCACGAGGTCGTCCCCGGGGTCTTCGCGACCTGCCGCATGGACGGCGAGACCTGGGAGATGGAGGACCATCGCAACTGGACCGATGCCAACTTCAAGACCTACTCGCGCCTGTTGTCCTCGCCGTGGCCTTACACGATCCGCGCCGGCGAACGGGTCGAGCAGGCGGTGAGCCTCACCTTCGATGGGCCCGCGGCCAAGGTGGAACCGGCGGTACGCACGGCGACGATCGCGGTCGACGTCGGCGAAGCCGTGACGGGCGTGATGCCCCGCATCGGCATCGGCGTGCCGTCCGAGTACGCCGCCGCGGCACTCGGCGCCAGTGACCTCCTGCGCTTCCTCGCGCCGCAGTTCCTGATCTGCGAGTACATCCCGGCGGCGGGCGATCGGCCCGACGTTCTCGTCCGCTATCGCGACCTCGCGGCGGCGCTCGGCACCGAGGCCGTGCTGCATGCCGTGCTGCCCAATCAGGCGGAGCCGCGCGCCGAGCTCGCGGCCTTGGCGCAGGACGTCGGCCGGGCGGGCTTGCAGCCGGCCGCGCTGGTGCCGACACCCGCGCCGCATCTGATGTCGATCCTCCCCGGCACGACGCCGCCGGCCATGCCGCCGCTGACCGAAATCTACGCGGCCGCCCGCGCGGCGTTCCCGGGCGTGGTGCTCGGCGGCGGCATGCATTCGTTCTTCACCGAGCTGAACCGCACGCGCCCTCCCGCCGCGCTGCTCGACTACGTGACGCACGCAACGTGCAACGTGATTCACGCGGCCGACGATCGTTCGGTCATGGAGACGCTGGCCGCCTTGCCCCACATCGTGCGCACGACCTGCTCCTTCATTGGCGACAAGCCCTACCGGGTCGGTCCGAGCAAGATCGGCATGCGGCACAACCCCTACGGCGCGAGTTTCGCGCCCAACCCGGACAACATCCGGCTGACGATGGTCAAGATGGACCCGCGTCAGCGCGGCTGCTTCGCCGCCGCCTGGGCGGTGGGCTACGTGGCGGAGCTGGCCCAGGGCGGCGTCGAGGCGATCGCCCTGTGCGAGCCGGTCGGTGAGCTCGGCCTCATCTACCGGCGTGGCGCCTACGCTCAACCGTGGTTCGATGGCGAGCCGCGCGCGCAGGTCTATCCCGTGTTCCATGCGGTCCGCTGGCTGGCTCACGCGGCCGGTCTGGGCCGGCTGCGGGTCAGTGTGTCGGCGCCCGGCGCGGTCACCGCCCTCGCCTGCCGGCGGCCCTCCGCGATGACGCTGTGGATCGCCAATCTGAGCGATGAGACCAGAGAGATCCGCACAAGCGGCATCCGCGGCGAGAGGGCCTTCGTGCATCTGCTGGACGAGACGACGTTCGTTCACGCCACGACCGACGTCCGCGACTTCGCCGACGCCGCGGCCGGCGCGCCGGATGTGGGGCGGCTCGTGCTCCGGCCGTACGCCGTTGTGCGCATCGATGCGATTTGGTGAACAGCCCGGAGGATCATGTGGAACCGCTCCTGGTCGATGACCGCATCAAGGGCATGCCGGGCGGTGTCCGTCCGTTTCGGGCCAACGAGATTGCGCGCCAGGGCTGGAACATCCTGCGCGAGGACATGCCCTTGCCGCTCGCCGTGCTGAAGGAGAGCTCGCTTCAACACAACAGCCGCTGGATGCAGCGCTTCGTCGAGGCCGCCGGGGCACACATCAGCCCACACGGCAAGACGACGATGAGCCCCGAGCTGTTCCGGATGCACCTCGCGGACGGCGCATGGGGCATCACCCTGGCGACGGTGCCGCAGCTTCAGGCGGCGCGCCGCATGGGTATCAAGCGGGTGCTGATGGCGAACCAGCTCGTCGGCCGCCAGAACATTCGCTACGTGCTGGACGAACTCGCGCGGGATCCGGAGTTCTTCTTCGTGTGCTTCGTCGACTCGCTTGCCGGCGTCCGCCTGCTTGCCGAGGCGGCCGGTCGGCATGGGTCGAGCCGGCCTCTGCGGGTGCTGGTCGAAGCCGGGGTCAAGGGGGGCCGCACCGGCTGCCGCGATAACGACACGGCGATGCGCGTGGCCGAGGCGGTGGCGCACGCCGCGCCGCAGCTTGCGCTCGCCGGCGTCGGTGGTTACGAAGGCGTCATCCGCCATGCCTCTGCCGAGCGCAACGAGATGGAGGTGCGCGCCTTCCTCCGCTCCATGGTCGCGCTCGCGCAGGCGTGCGAGCGGCGCGGCTTGTTCGCGCCGGGACCGGTGCTGTTGACCGCCGGCGGCTCGCTCTACTACGACTGGGTGGTCGAAGAGTTTGCGCACGCGCGCCTCGACCGGGAGGTCGAGGTGGTGACGCGCGGCGGCTGCTACGTCAGCCACGACTCCGGCATGTACAAGGCGAACTTCGCGCGCCTGCTCCAGAGCTCGGAGAAGGTCCGCGCGCTCGGCGAGGGCCTCAAGCCGGCGATCGAGGTGTGGACCTACGTGCAGTCACTGCCCGAACCGGGCCTCGGTATCCTCTCGCTCGGCAAGCGCGACATCTCCTACGACGTCGCGCCGCCGCTGCCGCAGCTCTGGTACCGGCCGGGCAACTCCAACGCGCCGAGCGCCCTCGGGCCGGGACACGAGATCACCGCGCTCAACGATCAGCACGCCTTCCTGCGCGTGCCCGCCGGCTCGCCGCTGGCGGTCGGCGACATGGTGGCGTGCGGCATCTCGCACCCATGCACGACCTTCGACAAGTGGCGGCTCATGCCGGTCGTGAACGACGCGTACGACGTGGTCTCCGCCGTCACCACCTACTTCTGATCCGCGGGGAGCCGGCCATGAAGATCGTTGAGGTTCGCGCTTCGGCGCACTCGTGCCGCTATCCGGACGAGCAACTGCGCCTCGGGTTGGGGCGGACGACGAAGCGCGACTTCGTGTTCATCAAGGTGGTCGCCGACGACGGCACGGTCGGCTACAGAGAGTCGCATCACGGCCAGAACCCGACCGCCATGGCCGAGATCATCGAGCACGGCATCGGCGCGCTCCTGATCGGGCTCGATCCGCTCGACAGCGAGGGCATCTGGCACCGCATCCACCGCCAGCAGGTGGTGACGCTCGGCCTCGGCGCGGCCTCGGTGATGGCGCTTTCCGGTATCGACATCGCGCTCTGGGACCTCAAGGGCAAGGTCATGGGGCAGCCGATCTACCGGCTGCTCGGCGGCTCGCGTCGGCGCATCCGGGCCGCGGCCGGCGGGCTCAATCTCGGCTTCATGCCACTCGATGCCTTGGAGCGCGAGGCAGCCGAGTTCGTCGCCCAGGGCTTCACCGCGATCAAGCTCCGGGTCGGCGAGCACGCCCGGCGCGACGGCGAGCGCGTGCGCCACATCCGGCGCAGCTTCAGCGAGGAGCTCGACATCGCGGTCGATGCCGACATGCGCTACAGCGGCCTCGATGTCCCCGAGGTCGTCCGTTACTGCGAGGACAACCGGGTCTACTGGCTCGAGGAGCCATTCGCCACGGATAACCTGCCGGCCTACCGCGACCTCAGGCGCCGCACCGCGACGCCGCTCGCGGCGGGCGAGAACCACTACACGCGGCACGCCTTCCGCGCGATGTTCGCGGCCGGCATCCTGACCGTCGTGCAAGCCGACTGCGCGAAGTCGGGCGGCATCTCCGAGGTGCGCAAGATCGCAGACATGGCGGCAGCCTTGAACCTATGGATGGCGCCGCATTCGAGCCACAGCATCATCAGCATCGCGGCGACCCTCCATCTCTTGAGCGCGGTGCCGAACGGGCTGATCTACGAGGCCGATCTGGCGCTCCCCAACCCGTTCCGCATGGCGCTGGCCAAGAACCCGCCGACGATCGAGCGCGGCTACATCCTGCCGCCCGACCGTCCCGGACTCGGCCTCGACATCGACGAGTCGGTACTCGCCCACTACCCGGCCATCCCGGGTGCGTGCTACATCCCCGACGGCCTCGGCGGGGGAAGCCGGTAGCGAGGGCCACAGGGCGCTGTTGCGCACACGTCGCCAACACTGCCGCCCTTGTCGCCCCGGCGAGCTTCATCATCGATGCCTTCCCAACGGGCCGCACGCGCGCACGCCGGGCTCAGGATCGCACCCGCGCTCCGCTCAGCACCGTGTCGATGCTGTTGAAGGAGGTGCCGGGCCGGTCGAGCCGGTAGTTGCGATAGCCCGCGTAGAAGTCGGTGCCCCAGTCGCTGACCCGCTGGACGACCTGCACGCCGAACGTCGCCGCCTCGTCTCCCCCGGCCAGGAAGTCATCGTAGCGGCCGTAGTCGAGCGCAAAGGCGGAGGTGCCCGCCGCCAGGAGCTTGGTCTGGTAGCCGAGCTTGCCGAACCAGAGCCCCTGCGCGCGGCCCGTGTCCTCATCGTCGCCGCGGCCGAGCGCGATGCCCGCATTCAGGCCGCTCGCGTGCAGCACCGAGAGCGAGCCGCCGATGATCTCCTCGGGAAAGGCGTTCGTGCCGGACTGGTTGGTATAGCCGATTCGCGCCGCGACCTTCAGGTCGGCGAGCTCGCCCGCATAGCCGATCGCAAGGTCCCACTTACCGCCATCGATGTAGGAAGAGGAGAGCTGGAAGCCATGGAACGTCGGGGTGTCGTAGCGGACGCGGTCATCGCGCCCGCCACTCAGGTTGCGAAACACGCGGTTGACCCGCACGTCCGGCACCGCGTCGCCGTCAACATCGAGGGGGGTCTCGGCCCCGGCGACGACAAAACCCAGGCCACCGCCGTCGGCGACGGCCGAGGCGCGGCTGACCACCCCAGTGCCCGAGAGATCGATCTCGGTGAGGCCATCGGTCGCGAGCGATCCCTGGCCGAGCGAGAGCCTGCCGAAGCTCTTCGAGTCGGCAAAGACCTCG
>VGEJ01000031.1 GCA_016869335.1 Alphaproteobacteria bacterium
ATGTCGTGCACGCGGCGGTCGATCTCGGCCCGCTCGAGTCCGGCGACCTCGAGACCGAACGCCAGGTTCTTGTAGACGCTCATGTGAATGAAGATGGCGTAGTTCTGGAACACGAAGCCGACGCCGCGCCGGCCCGGCTGGGTGCGGGTGATGTCGCGGCCGTCGAACCGAATCCCGCCCGCCGTCGGACTCTCGATCCCGGCGATCATGTTCATGGTCGTCGTCTTGCCGCACCCAGACGGCCCGAGCAGCGCCACGAACTCCTTGTCGCGGATCTCGAGATTCAGATCGCCCACTGCGACCAGATCGCCGAACCGCTTGGTCAAGTCGATCAGCTCAATCCCCGCCATCCCCTAGCCCCTCGCCGCCGCGTCGGCCGCGCCCATGTTGGCCTCGCGCCGCCGCCGCTGGGCGCGCGCCATCATCGCGATGCCGACGCCGCCCAGCACAGACAGAAAGACCATGATCATGAACCCGATCGCCGAAACGTAGGCCCATTCGAGATCGAAGAACGTGACCTTGTAGATATACACGGAGACGGTCTCGGTTGCCACGCCGGGCCCGCCTTTCGTCATCACGTACATGACGTCGAACAGCTTGAACGCTTCGACGGCGCGGATGACGATCGCGATGATCATCACCACCTTCATCTTCGGCAGGACGATGCGAAAGAACTTCTGCCCCCAGCTCGCGCCGAGCAAGGTGGCCGCCTTCATCTGATCCTCCGGCACCCCGAGCATGCCGGCGAGCAGGATCAGGAACATCAGCGGCGTCCACTGCCAGATGTCGGCGATCATGATGGCGACGAAGGCCAGATTGGGATCGTTCAACCAGACGAAGTCAACCGTACTGCCCGTGAGGATGCTGAGGATCTGGTTGATCGGGCCGTTGCTCTGGAACAGCATGAAGAACATGTACCCGGCGACGGCCGGCACGATCATCATCGGCATCAGGAGGATCGAGTAGAACACGCGCTTGAGCGGGAAGCTGTCGACGAACAGAACGGCCAGTCCCAGCCCGATCAGGAACTCCGCGGGGACGGCAACAAGCATGATGAGGAGCGTGCGGCCGATCGAGCCCCACAGCCGCTCGTCGCTGAACGCCTCGATGTAGTTGTCGAACCAATTGAGCGACTCGTATGCGTCGTACCATGGCGTGCCGTCGAGCGGCCCCCACCAGGTCAGGCTGACATAGATGATCATCAGCCCGGGGAAGACGAAGATGAAGAGGAGCAGGAGCTGGGTCGGCAGCGTCATGAGCTTGCCGAGCCGCCGGCCAGCGACGGCGAGGGAGTGCACGGGCGCCACGGGGCTGGCTGGGAGCGCGACGCTGCCCTGCTGTGCCGTCACTGCTTGAGCGCTCCGAAGGTCAGGCCGCGTACCAGGTGCTTCTGGATGATGATCCCGAGCACCACCGGCGGGATCGCGGCGATGAGGCCGAGCGCCGCCTTGGCGCCGTACATCTCGCCGGTCATCGCTATGTTGAGCTGGCTCATGTAGACCGGGATCGTCACCCAGTCCTTCCTGGTCAGCAGGAGGGCGACCAGATAGTCGCTCCAGTTCAGGATGAACACGAAGAGGACGGTCGTGGCGAGCGGCGCCTTCACCATCGGCAGGGTGACCCTGTAGAAGACGCGCCACGGGCTGCACCCTTCGACGAGGGCGGCCTCCTCGATTTCGCGCGGTACTTCGTCGAAGAACGTCTTCATCAGCCAGAAGGCGAACGGTAGCGTGACGATGCCGTAGATCAGGGCGAGACCCCAAAAGGTGTCGACCAGGGCGAGGTAGGACCACATCATCATGACCGGGATCATCACCGCCATCGGCGGGAAGAGCCGGAGCTGGAGCACCGACAGGGGCAGGTTACCGCCGACCGCAAAGCGCGAGACGCCGTAGGCGCCGAGCGTGCCGACCGCCACCGCGACAAGCGTACCGAGCGAGGCGATCACCAGGCTGGCCAGCACCGGGCGCAGCGCCGTCCCCTCCAGCGTGACGATGACCTCCTTGGTCTGGCCGGTGAAGATGTACTCGAAGTTGCCGATGGTCGGGTTCTTCGGCAGCCACGTCAGATCGGCGGTGGCGGTGGTCCACTCGGCGACCGGCTTGAACGCCAGCGTCGCCATCCACACGATCGGCACCAGGGCGATCACGATCGCGACCAGAACCAATACGTAGCGCGCCGCAACCGCCCAGGCGCGTTGTGTCGCCATCCCCCCCCCGTCCTTCGGTCCTGGAGAAAACTTATCAGGAACCGGGCGCCGCGGGCAATGCGCGCATCGCCCGCGGCGTCGATCGGTTCCTAGCGGGCTCAGGCCTTGTCGAGCAGCGTCGGCCAGGCGGAACGGCTCTTGTTGATCGACTCGATCAGCCGCTCCTCGCCCCGTTTCTTGACGATCTTCTGCCACTCCTTGGATGCGGCCTGCATGGCTTCGGCCGGCGTCTTCTCGCCCACCAGGGCGGCCTGGAGCTGCTCGTCGAGCGCGTTGTCGAACGCCCCCTGTCCGGCGTAGTTGATCGTCGGCGCCGAGCGCGCGATCGTCTGCTCGATGATCGCGGTGTGATCGGCGTGGTAGCTCTGCTGGACCAGCGGCTCCTGGAAGTTGGCCTTCTGGAACGGATCGAAGTAGCCGCCTGGATTGCCCGACATCCAGCTGAACGTGCGCGTTGAAGAGGCCCACTGGAGGAAGAGGTAGGCGGCCTCCGGGAACTTGCTTTGCGAGGAGACCTCGGCCTGGATGTTGTAGTAGAGCACGCTGCGACGCACCAGATCGCCATCGAAGATGTTGCCCGGCGGCAGGAACGAGCCGAGTTTGCCGGTAACGGGCGTCGCCGGGGTGCCGTCGGGGTTCATCCGATCGTTGAACTTCCGCAGGTTGGTGTAGGTCGACATCATCAGCGCGGTGCCCTGGGCCATGGCGCCGTAGGCCTCGGCCCAGGTCCAGCTCAGCGCGTCCTTGGACGCCCATTGCTTGCTCTTGACGTGCTCCTCGCACGCCTTGATGCCGAGGTCGCTGTCGAGGTTGGGCTTGCCGTTCTCGTCGAAGAAGAACAGGTTCGGCTTCGCCTGACCTGCGAAGCGCATGTAGAACGTCGACAGACCCCAGAACGGCGCCAGCAGATTGGTGTGGCCGAGCATCGTGTCCGACTTGAAGAACTCGGCGATCTGGTCGGTCTCCTGCCAAGTCCGCGGGTGGCCGAGTGTCCAGCCGTACTTGTCCTCGAACCGCTTGATGTTGTCGGGGTCCTCGAACAGGTCCTTGCGGTAGACCCAGGTCTGGAAGTCGCCATCGAGCGAGATGGTGTAGTACGAGCCGTTGTAGGTGTAGAGGAGCTTCTCCATCTCGGGCGTCGGCGTGCCTCGCGCGGGATCGCCCCAGTCCGGCTTGTATTTGGCGACGAACTCATCGAGGTTGACGATGCCCTTGGCATCGACCTTGTCGCCGACCGCATTCCACGGCCCCGTGTAGATGTCGTAGCTGCCCGAGCCGGTGGTGATGTCCTGCATCACCTTGGGGATGATGTCGGTCTCGCCGGCGCCGATGATCTCGACCGGGATGCCGGTCTCGGCCTCCCAGACGCTGGCGACGGTCGGCGCGCCCTCGGGGTAGGGCTGGCGGAACTGGCCGACCGCGCCCTGGGTCAAGAGCATGACGATCTTGGCCGGCGCCTTGCCCGCGGCCTTGAGCTGCTTGGCCCCCTCGATCGCGCGGCCCTCGGACATCGACTCGTTGTACTGGAAGCGCTCGGCGCCATCGAAGCCGGTGGGGCCGCCCGTCATGCCGGCCGCCAAGCCGGCGGCGCGCGCGGGCGAGCTGAGGTAGCGCGGCGCGATGCCGAGCGCCGAGGTTAGCGCGAAACCTGCCGCGCCGGCTTTCAGGACACGGCGCCGCGACAACGGTTTGCCGCTCGTGTGAAGCGTTGCCATCAGTTCTTCCTCCTCCTAGGGGGCGTGGTCGCCCACATTACTTCAGCGCGACCGGGCGCGACCGGGCTTGACCGGGCGCGACATGATCGCCAATTACTATACCATGGCCCTGTCCTGTGGCACCCGAATATAGCCGACGCCTCGGCGTCTTACGCGGAGGCTGGCGATGCGTGAGCCCGACGATCGAGCGTGGGTTGGTCGGGCCTGCCGGCGCAAGGAGGACAAGCGGCTCACGAGCGGCCGCGGCCAGTACCTCGCGGACCTCAAGCGCCCCGGTCTCCTGCACGTGGCGTTCGCGCGCTCGAGCCACGCCCGTGCCCGGCTGGTCGCCATCGACACCATCGCGGCGCGTGGCATGCCGGGTGTGGTCACCGTGGTGACCGGTGCCGAACTGGTCGACGCGATCCGGTCGCTGCCGCGACCGGTCGTGGCGCCGGCCTTCCCCGCGCGCTACCCGACATTCTGGCCGCTCGCGGTCGGCAAGGTGAAGTTCCACGGCGAGCCGCTCGCGGCGGTGGTCGAGGTGAGCGCCGCGACGGGCCAGTTCCGCATCCTGCGCTATCTCACCTCTGACGATTTCGGCACGGTGATCAATCCGCTGATCATCGAGGGCCAGGTGCAGGGCACGGTGGCGCAGGGCATCTCGAACACGATCTACGAGGAGTTCGTTTACGACCGGACCGGGCAGCAGCTCACGACGGACTTCGAGAACTATCAGATCGCCAATGCCGCCGATCTGCCGAACATCGCCGTGTCCTTCGCCGGGGTGCCGACGCCGCATACCCCGCTCGGCTCGCGCGGCGCGGGCGAGGGGATACCCGGTCCGGTGCCGGCGGCGCTGGCGAGCGCCGTCTCCGACGCGCTCCAGCCCTTCGGCATCGAGATTACCGAGCTGCCGTTGCGGCCGAACCGCATCTGGCTCCTGATTCAGGCGGCCAAGCGCGCCTGAGCCGCCGCCGCACGGACGCCCGCTAGACGTCGTTGCGGCGCATCGCTTCGGCGATGTACTCGGCCTGACGGATGGCAAGGGCCACGATGGTGAGCGTCGGGTTCGCCGCCGCACTGGTGGTGAACTGACTGCCATCCGAGACGAACAGGTTCGGGGTGTCGTGGCTCTGGCCCCACTTGTTGACGACCCCGTCCGCCGGCCTCTCGCTCATCCGGCAGGTGCCGAGGTTGTGGCCCGGTGCGAACGCCGTCCACTCGTGCAGCCGCTTGGCGCCCGCCGCATCCAACAGCGCCGTGCACTGCTTGAGCCCGTGGTTGCGCAGCACGATGTCGTTCTGGTGGTTGTCGAGGTGGCAGACCGGAATCGGCATCCCGTAGCGGTCCTTCTCGGTCGGATGGAGATAAACACGGTTGTTCCGGAGCGGCATGTCCTCGCCGACGAAGTAGATGCCGGCGGTATGGTCGTAGGCGTCGAGCCACTCGGTGTAGTCGCGGCCCCAGCCCTTGGGGCGCAGCGCCAGCGCGTAGTCGCGCAGCCCCAAGGCGATCGTCAGGAAGTAGTAGCCGCCGACGAAGCCGCGCTTCGGGTTGAAATAGCTCTCATCGCGGATGGTGCCCGAGACGATGCGGCCGCGATGCCAGTTCACCGGCTTTTCGAAGATACCGTAGACGGCGGCATCGACGTGGGTGCAGTAGTGATGGCCGACGTGCCCGGCCGAGTTGGCGAGGCCGTCGGGGAACCGCGCCGAGGCCGAGTTCAGGAGGAGCCTGGGCGTCTCGATCGAGTTGCCGGCGACGCTGACGATGCGCGCCTTCTGAAACTGCCGCTGCCCGGTGCGATCGGCGTAGAGCACGCCCGTGACCCGGCCGTCTGCGTCGTGGTGGATCTGGAGCGCGTGGCACTGCGGCCGCACTTCGCAGCGACCCGTGGCCTCGGCCTTCGGGATCTCGGTATAGAGCGTCGACCACTTGGCGCCCGACTTGCAGCCCTGCATGCAGAAACCGATCTGGTCGCAGGCGTTGCGGCCATCGTAGGGCACGGCGTTGATGGCGTGGGTGCCGGTGTGAAACTCCGTGTAGCCGAGCCGCCTGGCCGCCGCAGCCATCACCTTGTAGTTGTTGTTGCCCGGCAGCCACGGCCGTCCGCCCGTGCCGGCGACGCCCATCTTGGTCTCGGCTCGATCGTAGTAGGGCTCGACGTCCGCGAGGCTGATCGGCCAATCGAGCAGCGTCGAGCCGGGGATGTCACCGTAGGTGGTGCGCGCCTTGAACTCGGTGTCCTTGATGCGCGGGCAGGTGCCGGTCCAGTGCACCGTGGTGCCGCCGACCGCCTTGCACATCCAGCTCGGGGTCTCGGGGAAGGTGCGGGCCGACTCGCGCGTGCCGACGGCGCGGCGCGGGTCCTTCCACAACAAGAGGTCGCCCATGACCTGCTCATCGTTGACGAACTGGTCCATCTCGATGCGCGGCCCGGCCTCGAGCACGACCACGTTGATGCCCTTCTGGCTGAGCTCGTTGGCGAGCGTTCCGCCGCCCGCGCCCGAGCCGATCACCACCACCACCGTGTCGTCGTCATGATCGAAGGTGATCGCTGCAACGTCGCGGTCCATGTCCCGGTCGCGCATCGCTCTCTCCTGATTGCCTACCGCGCGGGCTGGCGCGGCTCAGTGCTCCAACGCGTATGCGACTCGAACCCGCTCAGATGTCGTTGCGACGCATCGCTTCAGCGATATAGCCGGCCTGACGGATCGCCAGGGCGACAATGGTGAGCGTGGGATTGCACGCCGCGCTCGAGGTGAACTGGCTGCCATCGGAGATGAACACGTTTGGCAGGTCGTGGGTGCGGCCCCACGTGTTGACGACCCCATCGGCCGGTTTCTCGCTCATCCGGCAGGTGCCGAGGTTGTGGCCGTTGGGGATCGATAGCCACTCGCGCGTGCGGCGCGCGCCGATCGCCTCCCACAGCGCCGTGGCGCGCTTAAGCGCGTGCTGGCGCAGCGCCATGTCGTTCGGGTGATCGTTGAGGACGAAGCAGGGGATCGGCAAGCCGTACTGGTCCTTCTTGGTCGCGTGCAGGGTCACGCGATTGCCGGGCTGGGCGAGGTCCTCGCCAACGATGTACATGCCGGCGGTGTAGGCGTAGCGCTCGAGCCATCCGGCGTAGGAGCGGCCCCAGGCGCCGGGCGTCAGGCTCCCGGCATAGGCCGGCAGTCCGGTGAAGAACGCGAGCATGTAATAGCCGCCGATGAAGCCGCGCCGCGGGTCGTTCGGCGCCTCGTCCTCGACGGTGCCGGCGCCGACCCGGCCGCGGTGCCAATTGACCGACCTGTCGAACACGCCGATGACGCCGCCCTCGGTGTGGGTCATGTAGTGGCGGCCGAGCGCGCCGGAGGAGTTGGCGAGCCCATCGGGGAACCGCGCCGAGGCGGAGTTGAGGAGGAGCCGCGTGGTCTGGATCGTGTTGCACGCCACGCACACGATGCGGGCCTTCTGGAAGTGCTGCGCGCCCGCCTTGTCGGCGTAGAGCACCCCGCTCGCCCGGCCCGCCGCATCGTGGTGGATCTGCAACGCCATGCAGTTGGTGCGAAGCTCGAGCCGGCCGGTCGCCTCGGCCCGCGGGATCTCGCTGTAGAGCGTCGACCACTTGGCGCCCGAGCGGCAGCCCTGCTGGCAGAAGCCGATCTCGTCGCAGGCGTTGCGGCCATCGCGTGGCGTCTGATTGATCGCCACCCGGCCAGCGTGGACCTTGGTGTAGCCGAGCCTGCGCGCCCCCGCGATCATGATCTTCGACAGGTTGGTCGGCCGCATCGGCGGCAGACCATGGGTCATTGCCACGCCCATCTTGTATTCGGCGCGGCTGTAGAAGGGGTCCATGTCGGCGTAGCAGAGCGGCCAGTCGAGAACGTTGGCGCCGCCGATCGCACCGTAGGTCGTGCGCGTCTTGAACTCGTGCGGTTGGAAGCGCGGGCTGTTGCTGACCCAGTGAATGGTGCAGCCGCCCACCGCCTTGACCATCCAGGTCGGGATGCCGACGGTCGGACGATCGCCGCTGCCCTCGCGCGCGTTCTCCCACAGCAGGGTGTCGTTGGCCCAGTGCTCGTCGTTCTGGAACTCGCTGTTCTCGATGCGCGGCCCGGCCTCGAGGAGGACGCAGTTGACGCCCTTGGCGGTCAGCTCATCGGCGAGCGTGCCGCCGCCGGCGCCCGAGCCGATGATCACCACGACCGTGTCGTCGTCGTGATCGAAGGTGACGGCGGCAATGTCATGGTCGTCGCGTTGCGTCACCGGCACCTCCCCACGGTCCACCGCTATCGCCGGAGGCTAGCACAAGTCGCCGGGCGTGCCAGCCGCGGCGCACCCCCATCATATCGATTGACGAGCCGTTCTCGCCAACCGTTAATAATCGTTCGGGGTTTCGCATGCCCGGAAGAAGACGACCCATTGGACCCGCAAGGGGGCGATGAGCAACAAGGGGAGGACGGCGATGAGCAAGTGGGGTGCTAGGGCGGTTGCGCTGGCCGCGGCCACGGCGATGACGGGTCTGCTCGGTGGACCGGCGGCGGCCGGAAAGGGCGAGCTTCGCTTCCTCGGGTGGGAGGGCTATGCCGACGACGACTGGGTTGCCGAGTTCAAGAAGACCTACGACGCCGACGTCTCGGTGGTCTACATCGGGTCGAACGACGAGATGTTCGCCAAGATGAAGGGGAGCGATGGCGCCGATTACGACGTGATGACCGTGAACACCGGCGAGCTCGTGCGCTATGTCGATCTCGGCCTGGTCAAGCCGCTCGACCTGAGCCGGGTCCCCAACCGGGCCAACCAGCTTCTCGGGTTCCAGGACCTCGCGAAAGTCCCGGGCGTGACCAAGGACGGCCAAGTCTATGGCGTGCCCTTCGCCTGGGGCTCGATCACGCTGATCTACGACACCGACAAGATCAAGACGGCGCCGACGTCGTGGTCGGTGCTGTGGGACCCGCAATACAAAGGGCAGATCATCATGCCTGACAGCGACCAGCAGCTCATCCAGATGGCGCAGGCGCTGAAGATGAAGAACCCGTTCAATCTGTCGCAGGACGAGATGGGCGAGCTCAAGGCAAAGGTCATCGACCTGCGCGCCAACCTGAAGGCGTTCTATAGCACGTTCGAGGACTCGCTGCAGTACTACGAGGATGGCGATGTCGCCCTGATAGTCGGCGGCGATGAGTACCGCATCAAGCTGCTCAACGATCGCGGCTTCCAGAACGTGAAGCTGATCGTGCCGGAGGAAGGTGCGCTGGGCTGGACCGACGTCTATACGGTGACCAAGGGCGTCGGCGATGAGGACCTCGCCTACGCATGGATCAACTTCATCCTCGAGAAGCGGGTCAGCGATCAGCTATCGGAACGCCTCGCCTATCCGAACACGGTGAGTCAGCCGGCCGGCATGGACTACTCGAGCCAGCTCCTGTGGCTCGAGCCGGTTGAAGACTTCACGTGGCGCACCAACGTCTGGAACGAAATCAAAGCGGCGCCGATCGAGTAGCGTGGAGGGGCCGTCGGCTTGCCGGCGGCCCCGCCGCACGCGGACATGACCGCCTCGCGTCGGACGCTGCTCGAGCTGTGCGGCGTCAACAAGCTCTACGGCGCCACCCGCGTCCTCCGCGACGTCGACCTCGCGATCGAGGATGGCGAGTTCCTGACCATCCTCGGCCCGAGCGGCTCGGGCAAGACCACGATCCTGCGTCTGATCGGCGGCTTCATCGCACCGAGCTCGGGCGACATCCGGTTCGATGGCACGAGCGTCGTGCCGGTGCCGATCTTCAAGCGGCCCTTCAACACGGTGTTCCAGGACTACGCTCTCTTCCCGCACATGCGGGTGAACGAGAACGTGGCCTATGGGCTCCGCGTCCGCGGGGTGGGGCGCGAGGAGATCCGCAGCCGGGTCGCCCGCGCGCTCGCGGTCGTTGCGCTCGGCGAGTTCGGCGAGCGCTATCCCGCCCAGCTCTCGGGCGGTCAGCGCCAGCGCGTCGCCCTGGCGCGCGCGCTCATTCTCGAGCCGCGGATTCTCCTGCTCGATGAACCGCTTGGGGCGCTCGATGCCGAGCTTCGTCGCCAGATGCAGCAGTTCCTGATGCGCCTGCAACGGGAGGTGCGCACGACATTCGTGTTCGTCACCCATGATCAGGAGGAGGCGATCACGATGTCCGATCGCATCTGCGTCATGCGCGAGGGGGTGATCGAACAGGTCGGGCCGCCGACCGAGCTCTACTATCGGCCACGAACGCCATTCGTTGCCGGCTTCTTTGGCGACAACAACCTGCTCGAGGGCACCTTGGGTGGGGCGGACGGCGCGGCACGCACGGTCCGGACGCCGTTCGGCGATCTCCGCTCCGCCACCGCCGGGCAACCTGAGGCGGCGGCGGCGGCGGACGGCCGTGCGGTCAAGGTCGCGGTACGTCCGGAGAACCTGCGCCTGGCCCCGGCCGAGGGCACGTGCGACAACTGGCTGGCCGTGCGCATCGCCGAGGTCCGCTTCGTCGGCCCGATCTCCCACATCCTCGCCCATTCCATCGACCGCCCCGACATCGCGCTCCTGCTCAAGCGGCCGAGCCAGGCCGGCGGCCTCGGGGTTGCGGCCGGCGATCGGACGGCCATCGGCTGGAATGCCGCCGAATGCAGCATCGTCCTGCAGTGAGGCCACCGCGCGCAGCGCGCGGCGAGGCGATGCGGCGCGGAGCGTGGGTAGCCCTCAACCTCGGCTTGCCCGCCGCACTCATTCTGGCGCCATTCGCGGCGTTCCTGGTGCACAGCTTCTGGCGGATGGACGGCTTCCACGTCGTGCGCGCGCTCTCGCTCCACAACTACCGGCGGTTCGTTTCCGAGGACATCTTCTTGCCGCTCTTCCTCAAGACGTGCGAGCTGGCCCTCGAAGTCACCGCCATCGCCGTGCTGATCGGCTATCCGATCGCGGTCTTCCTGGCCACGCTGCGCGGCCGCGCCAAGTACGCCATGGTGCTGCTGTTCGTCGTGCCGCTCTTAATGAGCTACATCATCAAGATCTATGCGCTGCGCAGCATTCTCGGAAACAACGGCTTCCTCAACCGCCTGCTCGTGGCGACCGGCGTCCTCGAGCGCCCGACCGGCTTCTTCGCTTACAACTTCACGGCGGTGCTGATCACCCTGACGATCCTCCTCTTGCCGCTGATGATCCTGCCCATCTTTGTCTCGCTCGAACGCATCCCGCGGAGCCTGCTCGAGGCTTCGGCCGACCTCGGCGCCCATCCGGCCTACACCTTCTGGCACGTGATCCTGCCGCTCAGCCTGCCCGGCGTAGTGGTCGGCGCGTCGTTCACCTTCATCCTCGCGATCGGCGACTTCATCACCCCGACGATGGTCGGCGGGATGACCGGGTTCACCTATGGCGCGGCGGTGTTCAGCCAGTTCGGCACGGCCTTCGATTGGCCGTTCGGCGCCATGCTGTCGGTCGTTTTGCTGGTGGTCGTCGTGGCGGCGATGTTCCTCGCGGCGTGGCTCGGGCGACCGCGCGGGGCGACGGCGTGAGCGCGAGCCTGCCGGCCCGCATCGTCCTCGGGGCGCTCGCCGTTGCCTCACTGGTGGTGCTGTTCGGGCCGCTCGCGGTGGTGTGGTTCTTCTCGTTCTTCCGCCAGCGCCGAGGGGTCGTGCAGTGGGAGAGCTTCGGCCTCGATTCTTACGCCCGGCTGCTCAAGAACGACTCGATCCTCACCGCCCTTGGCAACACGGTGGTGGTGGGCGCCTGCGCCGTGTTCTTCGCGCTCGCCCTCGGGACGCTGTTTGCGCTCTACTTCCATAACCGCGGGCACGGGCGGCAGGCGCAGCAGTTCATGATCTTCCTTCCGTTCCTGCTGCCACCGATCATCACCGGCCTCTCGCTCCTGATCTTCTTCCGCGAGCTCGGCCTCGACCGCTCGCTCATCACGGTGACGGTCGGTCACACCCTGTTCGTCCTGGCGCTCGCCTACCGCATCATCCTGACCCAACTCCAGTCGCTGAGCCGGAGCCTTGTTGAGGCATCCTATGACCTCGGCGCCAACCGCCTGCAGACGCTGTGGTACGTGCTACTGCCGAATCTGCGCACTGCGTTGCTCACGGCGGCGGTCCTCGCCTTCGCGCTGTCGTTCGATGAGACTCTGATCTCGCTCTTCCTCGTCGGCCGCGAGAGCACGCTCCCGGTCCGGCTCTGGGGCATGATGCGAGTCGGGTTCTCGCCCGAGATCAACGCGCTGGTAACGTTGATCGTCGTGTTCTCAGCCGCGCTCTTCCTCGCCGTCGCCCGTCTCGTGCGCCCGACCGGCGAGGACCTCACCCGGCCGTAGCGCCCAGATCGCTCAGATCTCGTTGCCGCGCAGCTTCTCGGCCAGGGCATCGGCCTGGCGCACCGCCAGGGCGACGATGGTGAGCGTCGGGTTGCCGGCCATCGAGGAGGTGAACACACTGCCGTCGGAGACGAACAGGTTGGGCACGTCGTGGCTCTGCCCCCACTTGTTGACCACGCCGTCGCTCGGCTTCTCCGCCATCCGGCACGTTCCGAGGTTGTGCGTCGCGGGCATCGGCGGCGACTCGAACACGCGGCGGGCGCCCGCCGCCGCGAACACCGCGGCGCCCCTCTTGTAGGCATCGTTCTTCATTGCGATGTCGTTCGGATGGTCGTCCAGGTGAAGGCTCGGGATGGGCATTCCGTACTGATCGCGCTCGGTCGGATGGAGGCTGACACGGTTGGTCTCCATTGCCACGTCCTCGCCAAGCAGCTGCATGCAGGCGATGCGGTCATAGGCCGCGATCCAGTTGGCGTAGGCGCTGCCCCACGCGTTGGGGCTGAGGAACGCGGCATAGAACGGTAGCCCGAGCCCGACCGAGCCCATGTAATAGCCGCCGACGAAGCCCCGATTCGGATCATTCGCCGCCTCATCGCGGATGATGCCCGCGACCACGGCGCCGCGATGCATGTTCACCGGGCGCTCGAACTCGCCGTAGATGAAGCCGAACATGTGGCGCATGTAGTTCTTGCCGACGAGGCCCGACGAATTGGCCAGCCCGTCAGGGTAGCGGCTCGACTCCGAGTTGAGCAGCAGGCGCGCGGTCTCGATCGCATTGCCGGCCACGCACACCACGCGCGCCTTCTGGCGGCGATGCTGGCCCGCCTTGTCGGCGTACACCACCCCGGTCGCACGGCCCTCGGCGTTGTGCTCGATCCGCAGCACCATCGAGTCGGGCCGGATCTCGCAGTGCCCCGTGGCCTCGGCCGGCGGGATCTCGGCGTTGAGCGTCGACCACTTGGCGCCCGACTTGCAGCCCTGAACGCAGAAGCCGATCTGATCGCAGCCATTGCGCCCACCGCGCGGCTTGACGTTGATCGCCAGGTTGTTGGTGTCGAAATCTCGGTAACCGACGCGCTTGGCGCCGCGGGCCATGACCTTGTAACAGTTGTTTTCGGCGTGGAAGGGGATGCCGTTGCGCCCGCTCACCCCCATCTTGTCCTCGGCCCGAATGTAGTAGGGCTCAATCTCGCCAAAGCTTAGCGGCCAGTCGAGCAGGTTGGCGCCGGCGATCGGGCCATAGGTCGATAGCACCTTGAACTCGTGGGGTTGGAAGCGGGGACACATGGCCGCCCAGTGAACGGTCGAGCCGCCCACCGTCTTGCAGATCCAGGTCGGCGCCGCGGCGAAGTTCCTGGCCACCGGCGAAGTCCCGGTCGCGTGCCGCTTGTCCTTCCAGGTGAACATGTCGTAGGCCGCCCACTCGTCGTTGACGAAGTCGGCGTCCTTGAAGCGGGGGCCGGCCTCGAGGACGACGACATCGATGCCCTTGTGCGCGAGTTCGTTCGCCAGCGTCCCGCCGCCGGCGCCGGAGCCGACGACGACCACGACGGAGTCATCGTTCTCATCGAAAGTGACTGACGCTATCTCGTCGTCCCGGTACCCCGTCATGGCGCCCTCTCCCCACGTTTTCAGCCCCACGAATATAGCAGCCCGCGCCGCTCGCTTCGAGCCGCCGCTCTGCCGGCGCTACAGGCTGCCGGCGCGGAGCGCGGCGGCGAGGTGGTCGGCTTGGCGGATCGCGAGCGCGACGATGGTCAAGGTCGGGTTCGCCGCGCCCGCCGTCGGGAAGGCGCTGCCATCCGATATGAACAGGTTGGCGACCTCGTGAACCTGGCCCCACCGGTTGCACACCCCCTCGCGCGGGTCGGCGCTCATCCGCGCGGTGCCGATGTTGTGCGAGGACGGCAGGGGTTGCTGCTCGAGCATGCGACGGGCGCCCGCCGCGGCATAGAGGGCGCGCACGCGCTTGAAGCCGTAGTTCTTCATGGCGAACTCGTTGGCGTGGTCATCGACGTGCAGGTGCGGCACCGGCAGGCCGAAGACATCGCGTTCGCTTGGGTCGAGGCTCACCCGATTGTCGCTCTGCGGCATGTCCTCGCCGCAGAACCAGCAGCCGGTGAGATAGCGGTAGCGCTCGATGTCGCGGCTCACCGCGCGGCCCCAACCGAAGGGCTGGGAGAACGCCGCGAAGTAGGGCAGGCCGAGCGCCTCGGTCATCATGTAGATGCCGCCGACGAAGCCGCGCGCCGGATCGTTGTGACACTCATCGTTGATGAGGCCGCACACGGGCGTGCCGCGGCTCATGTGCACCGGTCGCTCGAACTCCGCCCATAGAAAACCAGACATGTGCCGCATATAGTGCCGGCCGACCTGGCCATGGTCGTTGCCGAGGCCCTCGGGGAAGCGCGCCGAGGCGGAGTTGAGGAGGAGGCGCGGCGTCTCGATCGCGTTGCCGGCGAGGCACACCGCGCGGGCGCGCTGGCGGTGGTGCCGCCCCGCCTTGTCGGCATAGACCACGGCACTGGCCCTGCCCCCGTCGTCGTGCTCGATGCGCAGCGCCATGCACTCGGCGCGCAGCTCGAGCCGGCCGGTCGCCTCGGCCTTTGGGATCTCGACGTAGAGGGTGGACCACTTGGCGCCCGACTTGCAGCCCTGGAAGCAGAACCCGATATGGTCACAAGCGTTGCGGCCGTC
>VGEJ01000032.1 GCA_016869335.1 Alphaproteobacteria bacterium
ATGTCGAGACGGCGGCCGCCGCACCGGGCACGGCGCTCGGCCTCATGATCCGCGGGACGCAACGCGCCGCACAGGTGTGCGCGCTGCCGTTCGTGCCGCATCGCTACGCAACCAGGTGAGGAAGGACGCTACATGAGCGCGCTGCACTTCAGCAGGGACCACGAGTGGATCGCGGTCGAAGACGGAGTCGGCACCGTGGGCATTACGGACTACGCCCAGGAACAGCTCGGCGATGTCGTGTATGTCGAGCTGCCCGAGGTCGGCCGCCGGGTTGAGCGGGGCGGCGAGGCAGCGGTGGTCGAGTCGGTCAAGGCGGCGAGCGAGGTCTACGCCCCGGTGAGCGGCGAGGTCGTGGCGGTGAACGAAGCCCTCGTCAAGCAGCCGGCGCTGGTCAACCAGAGCCCGCTCGGTGAGGGCTGGTTCATGAAGCTCCGGCTGAGCCGTCTGGCTGAGATCGACGACCTCATGGATGCCGAGGGCTATGCAACTCACGTCGCGGGCCTCTAGGACTATGGATCCGATCAGGGAGCAGCGTGCCGCCATGACCGATTTCGGGGACTCTGGCTTCGTCCCGCGCCACATCGGCCCCATGCCCGCCGAGATCGATGACATGCTGCACACGGTCGGGGCCGCCTCGCTCGAGGCGCTCATCGAGCGCGCCGTGCCGGCCGTCATCCGGTCGCGCGAGCCGCTGCCCCTGCCGCCGAGCCGGAGCGAAGCAGACGTGCTTGCCGAACTCCGGGCGATGGCCGAGGAGAACCGCGTGCTCCGGTCGATGATCGGGCTCGGCTACTACGACTGCGTCACGCCGCCCGTGATCCTGCGCAACGTGTTCGAGAACCCCGGATGGTACACCGCCTACACCCCCTATCAGCCGGAGATCTCGCAGGGCCGGCTCGAAGCGCTCCTCAACTTCCAGACCATGGTTGCCGACCTGACCGGCATGGACCTCGCCAACGCCTCGCTGCTCGACGAGGGCACGGCGGCGGCCGAAGCCATGACGCTCTGCCACGCGGCCAACAAGAGGAGCCGGAGCAACCGCTTCGTGATCGCCGCCGATTGCTTCCCACAGACCATCGCGGTGGTGGAAACCCGCGCCCGGCCGCTCGGGATCGAGGTGGTGGTGGGCGAGGTAGAGCGGACTCTGGCTGAGGGCGACGCGTTCGGCGTGCTGCTGCAGTACCCCGCAGCCGACGGCACCGTGCACGACCTGGCGCCGCCGATCGCGTTGGCCCATCAGAAGGGCGCGCTGGCCGTCGTGGCGGCCGATCTCCTGGCGCTGGTAATGCTCCCCCCGCCCGGCGCGTTCGGAGCCGACGTCGCGATCGGCAGCGCCCAGCGTTTCGGCGTGCCCCTCGGCTTCGGTGGCCCCCACGCCGCCTACTTCGCGACCCGCGATGCCCACAAGCGCAGCATGCCGGGGCGCCTCGTCGGGGTCTCGGTCGATCGCCGCGGGCGCCCCGCCTGCCGCCTTGCGCTGCAGACCCGCGAGCAGCACATCCGGCGCGAAAAGGCGACCTCCAACATCTGCACCGCGCAGGTACTGCTGGCCGTGATGGCCGGGTTCTACGCCGTCTATCATGGACCCGAGGGCCTGCGGCGCATCGCCGAGCGGGTGCATCGGCTGACCGCTATCATGCGTGGCGGGCTGGAGCGGCTCGGCTTCGCGGCGCGGAACGCGACGTTCTTCGACACCCTAACGATAGCTTGCCCGGCGCAGGCGGCGACGATTGCCGCGCGGGCCGAAGCGGCGGGCGTAAACCTCCGCGTCGTCTCGGCTGATGCGATCGGCGTGGCGCTCGATGAGACCACGACGCCCGGCGATGTCGAAACGGTGTGGCGAGCGTTTGCGCCCGAGGCAGGCGCGGCGCTGCGGGTCGCGACCCTGCGTCCCGCGGCGGAGGGCATTCCGGTGGCGCTCCGCCGCGAGGGCGCGATCCTGCGCCACCCGGTGTTCAGCCGCTATCACTCCGAAACCGAGATGATGCGCTATCTGCGCAAACTCGCCGACCGCGACGTGGCGCTCGACCGCTCGATGATCCCGCTCGGCTCGTGCACCATGAAGCTCAACGCCGCCGCCGAGATGATCCCGGTGACGTGGCGCGAATTCGGTGCCATCCATCCGTTCGCGCCGATCGAGCAGGCGCGCGGCTACCTCCGCCTGATCCGCGGACTCGAGGCGCAGCTCACCGCGATCACCGGGTTCGCCGCGGTGTCGCTGCAGCCCAACGCCGGCTCGCAGGGCGAGTACGCCGGGCTCCTCTGCATCCGCGCCTACCACGCGGCGCACGGGCAAGAACATCGCCGGGTGTGTCTGATCCCGAGCTCGGCGCACGGCACCAACCCGGCGAGCGCGGTGATGGCGGGCTGTACGGTCGTGGTGGTCGGCTGCGATGAAAACGGCAACATCGACATCGCCGATCTGCGGGCCAAGGCCGAGGCGCACCGCACCGACCTCGCCGCGCTGATGGTCACCTATCCCTCGACGCACGGTGTGTTCGAGGAGGGCATCCGCGCGATCTGCGACATCGTCCACGGTTGCGGCGGACAGGTCTACATGGACGGGGCCAACCTCAACGCGCTGGTCGGCATCGCCCGGCCCGGCGCGTTCGGCCCCGATGTCATGCACATCAACCTGCACAAGACCTTCTGCATTCCGCACGGCGGCGGCGGGCCCGGCGTCGGTCCGATCGGGGTGCGCGAACACCTCGCGCCGTTCCTGCCCAACCATCCGCTGCGGCCCGAGGCCGGGCCGGCGAGCGGGGTTGGCCCGGTCGCCGCGGCACCGTGGGGCAGCGCCTCGATCCTGCCGATCTCGTGGGCCTACATCGCGCTGATGGGCGGAGCCGGTCTCACGCGCGCGACCGCCGTCGCGGTGCTCAGCGCCAACTACGTGGCGGCCCGGCTCAAGGCCTGCTTCCCGGTGCTCTACACCGGCACGAACGGCCTGGTGGCGCACGAATGCATCCTCGATGTGCGGCCGCTGCAGGAGGCGACCGGAGTCACGGTCGAGGACGTCGCCAAGCGGCTGATGGACTATGGTTTCCACGCGCCCACGATGTCGTGGCCGGTGGCGGGCACGCTGATGGTCGAGCCGACCGAGAGCGAGTCGCTCTACGAGCTCGACCGCTTCTGCACCGCGATGATCGCGATCCACAGCGAGGTGATGCGGGTGGCGGACGGCCGCTGGAGCCGCGAGGACAACCCGCTCAAGTTCGCGCCCCACACCTCCGATGACCTGGTCGACGCCGAGTGGACGCATGGCTACACGCGGCAGGAAGCGGTGTTCCCGGTGCCGGAACTCCGCGCCAACAAGTACTGGCCGCCGGTGAGCCGGATCGATCAGGCCCACGGCGACCGCAACCTGGTGTGCTCCTGTCCGCCGCTCGAAGCCTACCGCAGCGCCGCGGAGTAGCGCCGCCCGCGCTCGCGCCACCGCAACCGGAGGTATAGGATCGCCCCACGCGGCTGGGGCGGGACATGGTGTGGTTTCCTGGGATGGCCGGGCCGGCGGGCGGCGGAGGGCCGCCAGCCCCGGCCGAGGACGAGGAGGCGAAGAAGGCGCGGATCGAGCGCCAAGACGAGTGTCTCAAGACGGTCGGCCGCTCGACGCCGGCGCTCATTGGCTTCGGGCTGTTCTGTCTGGTCACGCTCGCCAAGCCCGATCGCGACCTGTTCGAGCGCGACCTGGCGATCAAGGTGCCGGTCGCGGACATCGAGATCGGCTTTTTCTCGTTCGTGCTCGTCGCCCCGCTCATTCTGGTGGCGATCTGGTTGCACGCCTGGATCTACCGCCGCGAGCTCCAGCGGCTCGGGTACGACGGCACAGGGCATCGCTTCCCGGCGCTCGTGTACATCCCGGGACGCACGCAATGGCTGTTCGCGCGCAATCGCTGTCCTCCTGGTTCCCGCGCTTCTCCTGACGTTCGCGCTCAAGGCCTCGTCCGTCCGGAGGGCCCATCGCTCATGGTCGCAGCGCTGGCGTTGGCGGGCATGGCGCTGTGGTATGCGGCAGCGCTGCGCCGGCGGCTCGACGGCCGCCTGATACTCGTGTCGGTGGGAGCGTTGGGCCTGTTCGCGGGGTTCGCGGCCTCCCCATACTATGGCGAGGCGCTCTCCGCCATCCGCCGCCCCGCGCTGACGAACGCCAAGCTCGCGGGTGCCGACCTGACCGGATACCGGCTCGTTGGCGCCGACCTGATCTTTGCCGATCTCGGCTGCCACGGCCCCGACGCCGCGACCCGCATCGCCACGGCGCTCGAGGCACAGGCACCCAACCGGAGCGCGGGCGGGGAACCATCGGCCAATGATCCGACTGAGGAGCCAGAGTCGGTGCAGGACCCGGACGCCGGTCCGCGGGACGCGTGCGTCACGCTGGCGGGCGCCGAGCTCCGCGGCGCCGAGCTCCGCGGCGCCGTTCTCATCGGCGCCAAACTCAGCGGCGCCGACATCACGGCCGCGGACCTCCACCCGGATTCATCCCCCGATGAGCTGACACGGATCCTTGGTCAGGCGTGCTGGCGGCCGTGGACGGGGCGGCCACCTCTGTTGCCCTTCGAGGCGATCGTGCGGTCCTGCGCGGCGCAGCCGCCAGCGGCGGTGCCGCCGCTGGTGCGCGCCACGAGCGAACCCTCGCCCTGAGGAGCGCGCGAAAGCGCGCGTCTCGAAGGGCGACGGCGACCTCATCCTTCGCGACGCCCGCTGGCGCGGGCTCCTCAGGATGAGGGTATTCGGGATGAGGCCATCGCTGCCGCCAATCGCTTCTGGCGGTCGGGCGCGCCTCGCGCTAGACCGGGGCCTCATTCGGCGGCCGCCGATCCACGCCAACCAGGAGGCTCCCGTGGCGCAGACCCTCAAAGAGATGACCCAGTCCCGCAAGCTGAATATCGGCACCGTGGTGGTCGAGTTCGACACCCCCGGCATCGGCCAGATCCTGAAGGCCGCCAACGTCGAGTTCGTGCTCATCGACATGGAGTACTCGGGCTTCAGCTATCACAGCCTGAAGCGCCTGCTGCGCTACCTGCAGGCGGCCGAGCTGCTCTCGATCGTGCGTGTGCCGACGAGCCGCGCCGATCACATCAGCCGCGCGCTTGACATCGGCGCCGACGGCATCATGGCCTCACCGGCCACGGCGGAGGACGCTCATAGGATCATCGATTGCATGAAGTATGCGCCAGAGGGCCATCGCAGCCTCGCCGTCGGTGTCGGCAACGACCGCTATACACCCGGGGCGGTCGTGCAGAAGATGAGCGATGCCAACCGGAGGATCCCGTTCTTCGCCCTCATCGAGAGCGCCGAGGCGATCGCGAACATCGATGCGATCGCCGCCGTCGAGGGCGTCGACTGCCTGTGGCCGGGGCCCAATGATCTCGCCTACTCGCTCGGCGTCCCGGGTGATTTCACTCACGTGAAGTACAAGCGGGCGGAGCAGGCCGTGGTGGCGGCCGGCCTCAGACACGGCAAGTCGCTCGCCCGTATCGCCGCCGACGTCCGCGCCGGGAGCGCGCTCTACCAACAGGGCTACGACATGCTCGTCTATTCGGGCGACGTCTGGCTGTTCCAGAAGGCGATGCGGACGGGCATCGCGGGCATCCGCGCGAGGTGCCGCGCGCCGCGCCGGCGCGCAGCCTGAAGCCCTTCCCTATCGATCGGGCGCCGGCCCGCACTCCAGCTGGCGCAGCGCGGCATCGGTGAGCGGCTTGGCGAGCGCGGCATCGCCCGCCGGAACCGGCGGCGGTGGCGGTGGCGCCTCTGGGTGGAGATAGGCGTCGAGCGCGGCCCGGACGAGGGCAAAGACGGTCGCTTCGAGTCCGCCGACCAAGGGGTCGTCGTGCCAGCTTCGCCCGACCCCGCGAAGCACCGCCGTCACCGACGGCCCGGAGCCGTAGCAGTTCCAGGCGCGGCATTCGGTGAAGCCTGCCGCCTCGAGCCGGTCGAAGATGCGGCACCGCATGGTCGCCGCGTCGAGGTTGCGGCACGGCTCGGCGGCCGGCTTCTGATAGTGCAGCCACGCGAAGCGCGGCGTGAAACAGCAGAGCCCATCGCACGCCTCGCAGTTGGGCGTGAGCCGGGTTCTGTCGTATCGTTCAGCCACCATCTGCCGAGCATAGCAACCAGAGCGCCGGAGCGGACCCAGTGCATCGTTGCATTGCCCAGGGGGCGGTCGTTCCTGAGGAGCGAGGGGGCGCGCGCCGCGACTCCACCGCTCTCTGCACCGATCCCGCGGCGCTGGCCACCCTGCTGGCCGAGGATGGCTATGTGTTCCTGCGCGGCCGGCTCGAACGCGCCGCGGTCGAGGCGGCGCGGGCCGAGGTGTTCGGGCGACTCGCCGCAGTCGGCGAGATCGCCGAACCGGCACAACGCGGCATCGCCACCGGCCACAGCCGGCGGCGGGAGCTGGTCGGTGACCTCGGCCGCTTCTGGCAGTCGGTGTGCGAGGGTCCGGCGCTCCGCGCCATCATCGGCCGCGTGCTCGGCGAGGCGGTCAGGCCGCACGACTACCTGTTCGTGCGCGCGGCCGCCGTGGGACGGGCGACGGGGCTGCATTGCGACTACCCGCTCTTCACCCGCGCCACCGAGCGGGTGGTGACCGCCTGGCTCGCCCTTGGCGAGGTCCCGGGCAGCGACGGGCCGTTGATGATCGTCGAGGGCTCGCACCGCTTCGCCGATTTGGTCGTGGCGACGCGCGGCTTCGATGTCGCGCGCGACACCGGGCGCTAGGCGACCCGCGCCGACAGCCCCGTAGGGTTCGCGGCGGCACGCGGCCGCTGACGGCCGACTTCGCGCCGGGCGATCTCGTGCTGTTCGGGATGTACACTTGGCACGGCGCGCTCGACAACGTCTCGCCGCTCGGCCGGGTGCGGCTCTCGGTCGATGTCCGCTTCCAACCGATAAGCGAGGTGGAGGATCTGCGCTACTTCGGCGCTAATCCCAGCGGTACGACGGGTTCCGGCTACGGCGAGCTCAACGGCGCCAAGCCGCTCACCGAGCCCTGGCACGTTCGCTGACCCTCCGCCCGCGCCGCGTCGAGCGCGGCGACCAGGATCTCGACATCGGCGGCCGTGGTCAGGAAGCTGGTGATGCAGGCGCGCAGTACGGTGCGCCCGAGGAACCGGGTGGTCGAGAGCCACGCGCGTCCGCTCGCCACCACGGCCTGGGCCACCGCCGCGCTGTCGGCACCGCAGGGATCGACGAAGCACACCAGCGGGTAGGGGGTGTCGTTGACGACCTGCCAGCCGGCCGACCGCAGCCTCTCGCGCAGCGTCTCGCCGAGCGCAGCCTGGTACTCGAGCAGCGCGGCGTAGCCCGGCCGGCCGAGCGTCGCCAGCGCCAGGAACAGCTTGAGCCCCATGAAGCGACGGCCCCATAGCCACGACCGGGTGTAGTAATCCTCCTCGGCCTTGGCCGGCATGTAACCGGTCGTCACGTGGAACGTCTCGTGGAGGCCGGCGCCCGAGGGGCACAGGAACATGCCGGCGCCGAGCGGCACGGCCAGCCATTTGTGGGCATCGAGCGTGACCGAGTCGGCCGCCTCTAGCCCGGCGAGGGCGGGCCGCAGTCGGTCGCTGAACACCGCCGCGCCGGCCCAGGCCGCGTCGGCGTGCAGGTGCAGCCGCTCACGGGCGCACAACTGCGCGAGGGCCGGCAACGGGTCGATGATGCCGGCTCCGGTGGTCCCAGCGGTGGCCGCCACGAGCACCGGCGCCAGGCCGGCCGCCCGGTCGGCCGCGACCGCCGCCGCCAGCGCGGTGATGTCGAGCCGCCCCGCTCCATCGACCGCGATCAGCCGCACGGCGCGGCGGCCGAGGCCGCACTGGTGGGCGATCTTGAGCCAGCTCAGGTGACTGTCGGCAGAGGTGTAGAACACCGGCTGGGCCGGCAGGCCGCGCACGCCATCCGTCGCGAACAGGGGAAACCGTCGCGTGAGCGCGAGCAGCAGGCCCGTGGCGTTGGCCTCCGAGCCGCTCGAGGTGAAGTGGCCGGCGCGCGTCGCCGCCGGGTGGCCGACCAACCCGGAGACGTAGTCGATGACATGGCGCTCGATCTCGACCGCCGCCGGCGCATGAGAATACGCGGCAAGCTGCGGGTTGAACCCGGCCGAGAGGAGGTCCGCGACGATCGCGGGGAAGAGCGGCGTCGGGTTGAACAGCCCGAAGTAGCGCGGGTGCGCGACCTGCACGAGGCCGGCCCGCAAGAGTTCGCCAACGTCATCGATGATCGCGGCCAAGGGGCGGGGCGCGGCGAAATCGTGGCGGGAGAGGCGCGCCCGGATCTCGCCCGTGGCGAGGCTCGGCGAGACGCCGCGCTCGTCGAGCGCAGCGAAGAAGTCATCGAGCACCGCGCTCGCCGCCGCGAGCAACCGGCGGCGCTCGGCACCCTCAGGCAGCGCCGCCGCCTGCCACGCCGGCGCACTCATGCCGCGACTGCGCCCTCGTGGCAGAGGAGCCAGCGCTTGCGTTCGAGCCCGCCGGCGTAGCCGGTGAGCTCGCCCCCCGCGCCGATCACCCGATGGCACGGGATCACCAGCGCAATCGGGTTGCGCGCATTCGCCGCCCCGACGGCACGGGCCGCGCCCGGCCGATCGACCGCCGCCGCCAGCGCGCCGTAGCTCGTGGTGGTGCCGCAGGCGATCTGGCGCAGCGCGTCCCACACGCGTCGCTCGAACGGGCTCCCGCCGGGATCGGTCTCAAGATCGGCGAGCGCGGTCAGGTTGCCGGCGAAGTAGTCTGCGACGCGAAGTGCGGCGGCGCTGGGCTTCGTCCGTCGCGCGATATCCGTCGTCCCGTAGCGTTTGGCCAGGCGCTCGAGTAGCAAGTCGCGCCGGTCCGCGAACTCGAGCGCGACCAGACACTCACCATCGCCCACCAGCACCACGGTGCCGATCGGGGTCGGCAGCTCCTCACGCCACAGCGACTGGTTCATCGTTTCCCTCCGTCAGAGCCGGTTCGGCGAGCCATAGATAGAGCGCTGCGGCCAGCGCTGCCGGATCGCCGACATCGAGGGGGCGGCGCTCGTAGGTCCCCGGACTGAGCCGTTCGAGCACGCCCTCATCGCGGTCGTGTACGATGACGTCGTAGTCGCCGGTGGCGCTCAGGAGATCGGCAATCGCGTCACCGATCTTGCCACCACCCAGAAGGACGAGCCTGGTTGCCGCCACGGATGTCTCGCCCCGCCCGCGATCGCACCGGCCCAAACGACAAGCCGCGCGGCTTCTGAGGCGGCGCGGCTTGCAGACCGCTCCGAGTTGCCGGAGCGGCAGCGCCCGAGCGTCAGCCCTGCGGCCGCTTGGACTGCTGTTGATCCTCGGTCTGTACCGAGTCGAGCGGCGCTTTGGCCGACTGATGCTTGTAGGGGCAGGCGAACGCCAAGCCTGCAAATCCGAGCGCCACGACGACGACCGCGGAAACCAATAGCGTGCGCATGACTCACTCCTTGACCAAGACGCAACACGCCTTGACCAGGACGCAACAAGCTACCACGCGAACAGCCCCGCCACAACGTCATTCTTTCGCCCCATTCGGCTTACTTGACGGCGGGGCCAGGGGTTCCCTAGTCTCCGCGCGCCCCGGCCGCGGCGCGTGCCGGGGTGTGGTTTTGGGAGGCGAGCGCGATGACGCGACGCTGCGAACTTACGGGCAAGAGCGTGCTCACGGGCAACAACGTGAGTCACGCCAACAACAAGACGCGCCGCCGCTTCTTGCCCAACCTTCAGGAAGCGACGCTGCTGAGTGAAGCGCTCGGCCGCGGTGTCCGGCTTCGAGTCACCACGCACGCACTGCGCTCGGTCGAGCACCGCGGCGGGCTCGATGCGTTCCTGCTCAAGGCGGCAGACCCGGCCCTGTCGTTGCGGGCACGGCGCATCAAACGCGCCGTCGAGAAGGCGATCGCCGCCCGGGCTGCCGCCGGGTCGTGAGCACGGTCGCCGTTCGGGAGCTGGCGCTCCCGGGCTTGGCGATGGTGGTGATCATCGTCGCCTCGAACATCGCCGTCCAGTACCCGGTCGAGGTAGCGGGCCTCGCCGAGTGGCTGACTTGGGGCGCCTTCACCTATCCCGTGTCGTCGCTGGTCACCGACCTGACCAACCGCCGCTTTGGCGCCGAGCGCGCGCGGCGCGTCATCTACCTAGGCTTCGCCGTGGCCGTCGCGCTTTCGGCGGCGTTGGCCGGCTGGCGCATCGCGCTGGCCTCGGGCAGCGCGTTCCTCATCGCGCAGCTTCTGGACATCGCGATCTTCGACCGGCTGCGGCGCGCCGCCTGGTGGCGCGCACCGTTCCTGTCCTCGCTGTTCGCCGCGGCGGTCGATACGGCCCTCTTCTTCTCGATTGCGTTCGCCTACACCGGCCTACCGTGGGTGAGCTGGGGTGCCGGCGATTTTGCGGTCAAGGTAGTGATGGCGCTGGTGATGTTGGCGCCCTTCCGGGCGCTGATGCCGATCGTGCGGGCGCGGATCGAGGTCACTCGTCCAGCGTGAAGCTCAGCAAGAGCGTCCGCTGCAACGGATTGAAGTTGTCGTCCGAGAGCAGGAACAGGCGCGTCCGGCCCTCGGCGGTGCGGATCGCGGCCACGCCCTCCATGTTGTCGACCGTGAGCGGCGATGCGAGACGCGCGATCTCCCTGCCCGCGAGCGTTGCCCCGGGCGTGATGGCCGCGAGCGGGATGCGCCGCAGCCGAGCCGCGATCGCGGCGGGCGGCGTATAGCTGCGCTCCAGCGCCAGCACGTCGCCCGAGGGGAGCTGGACGAGATCGGTCGGATGGAACCGGCCCTCGGGGCGATAGCGCACGTGGCTCACGGTGCCGTCGGCGGCGACCAACCAGCCGACCAGCAGAGCGCCTTCCCACGTGTCCTCGGCAATCGCCAGCAGCCGGCCATCGGCGAGCGCAACCATCGCCTCGATCCCGCCGTTCGGCTCGGCCGCCGCGAGGCCCGGCAGCACGACCGCGCCGACCATGTCGCCAAGGCGATGGCCAGCGGCCGCCTGATAACGCCAGATGCGATGATCGTGCTCGAACCCGACGAGGTAGTCGCCGTCGGGCGTGCGGGTGAGCGATTCGGCATCACTCTCGTGGCGAGCGGTGAGCGCGCGGCCCGCCGCATCGGTCAGGGCGTCGATCGTGACGGCGTCGAGGCCCGTGAGCCGGCCCTCGGCGTCGTAGTGCAGCGTGCCCGCCAGCCACGAGCCGCGATCCGACACCGCCAGCAGGCCGCCGCCGTCCGCGCTGACGCTCAGGCCCGAGAGTCCGCCGAAGCGAGCATCGACGGCGCGCAAGACCAGGCCGCCGGCGTAGCGCAGCTCGCCCACCGCAGTGACTCCCGGCGCCCGCTGGTCGAGCGCGATGGGGCGGACGGCCAGCTCTTCCGACCACGCCGCCTCGAGCACGACCGCGATCACCGTCGCCAGCGCCGTGGCCACGATCCAATAGCGCCCGCGTTCCACCGTCCTCACACCTTCGTGCGTGTCCTACGTCCTGCCGCCATCGTATCGTACCGCGCGATGGCGTTCCGTTAAGGCGGGCGCCGAATCGCAGGAGGAACCGATGTACGCTCGTCGCACCGTCGTCAAGCAGGCGGCCGGCCTCTCGCTCGCCGCCGTGCTGGCGGATCCGCTGCTCGCCCGCGCCGCCGCCGGCGGCCTCGAAGCGGTCTCGCTCACGGTGGCGGGCAAGAGCGTCGGCGCGGCCCTCGCCCTGCCGGCGACGACGCCGGCGCCGGCGATCATCCTCATTCATGAGTGGTGGGGCCTCAACGATCAGATCAAGGCCGTGGCGGCCGAGTTCGCGAAGGAGGGCTACGTCGCGCTCGCCGTCGACCTCTACGGCGAGGTGGCGGGCGACCCCGAAAAGGCGAAGGAACTCATGGGCAAGCTCGATCCCGCGGCGGCCACGGCGGCACTGGCGGCGTGGAACGGCTGGCTGCGCCAGCACGCGGCGGTGAGCGGCAAGGTGGCAACGGTGGGCTGGTGCTTCGGCGGGGGCTGGTCGCTGAACGCCTCGCTCGCGGCGCCGGTCGACGCCACCATCATCTACTACGGCAACGTGGTCAAGACGGCGGCGGAGCTGGCACCGCTCAAGGGACCGGTACTCGGCCACTTCGCCACCCGTGACCAGTGGATCAACCAGGACATGGTGTCGGCGTTCGCGGTCGAGATGGAAAAGGCGGGGAAGGCCTTCACCGCCCATTGGTACGAGGCCGACCACGCCTTCGCCAATCCGACCGGCGACCGCTACGACGGCGAGGGCGCGCAGCTCGCCTGGGCACGCACGCTCGAGTTCCTGCGCGCGACGCTCTGAGTCCTCACGCCTGGTGCGGCGCGGCCGCGGCGCGGCGCGCGCCGCGGATGCCGAGGTACTCGATCAGGGCGATATCGGCCACGGCCACGGCGGTGAGCGCGACCACCCACTCGCCTGCCGGACTGAGGAGCGTTGGCGCCGCGAGCAGCAGGACCGCGCTGCCCGCCACCCAGGCGGTGTCGAGCGCGACGATCGTCCAGGCCTCGCCGAGGTCGATGGTGGGTCGGCTGGTGCGCCACCAGAGATAGCCGGCGAAGGCGATCAGGCCGATCCCGAGCACGACGAAGATCACGGGCCAGCCGATACCCATGAACTCGGCCAGCAGGCCGGCGAAGGCCGCCGCCGCGAGGCCGGAGATGCCCGAGAACAAAGCGTTGCCCCGCAGGGCGCGGCGCAGGAAGCGCGTCCGGTCCGGCCCGAGGGCGGTCAGTGCGGTCATGATGCTCGCTCCCAATAGGACTCCATGGTTCCAATCTAGGAGCCCTGGGAATCGTGGCAATTACCTCCGAGGTAATCCACAACGCGCCGACCTTCCGCTAGTGTCTTGCCATGACGGCCCCGGTAACGACGGCATCACCACCACTCGGAACGCTGCTCAAACGCTGGCGCGCCTGGCGCGGCCTGAGCCAGCTCGAATGCGCGCTGAGCGCCGGCGTCAGCCCGCGTCATTTGTCGTTCGTCGAGACCGGCCGGGCACAACCTAGCCGAGCGGTGGTCGCCAGTTTGGCCGCGGCGCTCGACCTGCCCCTGCGCGAGCGTAACGCGCTGTTGGTGGCGGCGGGCTACGCCGCGGCCTATCCCGAGACGCCGCTCGACGATGCCAGTCTCGCCCTGGTCAACGAGGCGCTCGACCGGCTGCTCGCGCAGCAGGAGCCCTATCCCGCCCTGGTCGTCGACCGCTGTTGGAATCTCCTGCGCGCCAACGCCGCGACCCAACGCATTGCGCAAGCGCTCCTCGGCGCCGGGACCCCGCCGGCGACGGGCCGGCCCAATCTCCTGCGCATGGTGTTCGATCCCGGCCAGCTCCGGCCCCACATCGAGAACTGGGACGAGGCTGCGGTGCGGCTGTTGCGGCGCGCGCATGGAGAAGGCAACGGTGCCCATGACCGCGAGCTCAGTGATCTGATCGATGAACTGCTGGCCTTTCCCGGCGTCCCACGGGCGTGGCGAACTGCTGCTGCGCTGCCGGTGCGGCCGCCGATTCTGGCGATTCGGTTTCGCCGCGACGCGCTCCGCATGGCATGGTTCTCCATGATGACCACGTTGGGCACGCCCGAGGACGTCACGCTTCAGGAACTGCGGATCGAGAGCTTCTTTCCCGCCGATGGCGCCACCGCGGCGTTGGCGGCAGCGCTGGCGAGGAACGCCGTCCCGGCCTAGATGGCGGCGAGCGCGGCCTCCTCGCGCGGCTGGCGGGGTAACAGGAAGCTCACGAAGAACAGCACAACCAGCGCGCCGATCTCCCACAGCAGACTGCGTGCCATGGCGCCGGTGAAGTTGCGCTGGTTCGCGGTGCGGCCGAACCGCGTCATCGATTCCGCCACGGCCGCGGCGACCGCGGGCTGGCTCGCGGCAAAAGCGGCCTGCGCCGCTGCGCCGGCGCGGCAGCTTTCGGGCGCGGCCGAGAAGTCCTTCGCCGTCGCCCGGTCGCGGAAGCATGACTCGAACTGCACCAGTACCGTCGGTACGGCGAACGGCGGCAGTCCGGACGCTTCGAGTTCGGTCGCCAGCGCCGGGCGCACGCTGGCCACGCTGGTGTCGGCACGATCCGCGATCAGTCCGAAGAAGATGACGCCGATCGCCGCCACCCCCATGGCCCCGCCGATCTGCCCGACCGCGTTGATGATGCCGGAGGCGGAGCCGGCATCGGGGATGGGAACCTCGGCCAGGATGAAGGGATAGACTGGCGCCACCACGAAGCCCATGCCGGCCCCGCAGATCAGCAGCGCGGGCGCAAGCTGCCAGGGCGTCACCTCACCGCCGAAGTAGTCCGCGGTCACGCCGAACAGGGCCAGGCCAAGGGCCATCACGAGCACGCCGGTCGAGATGATGGAACGGCCGAAGCGCGGCACCAGCACCGGCCCCGACAGGCCCGCCGCCGCGCTCACCCCGATCGAGAACGGGATGCCAGTCAAGCCGGCCTTGAGCACGCCGTAGCCCAGACCGACCTGCAGGAACAGCGCCAGCATTAGAAAGAACCCGGAGGCAATGGCAAAGAACGCACCGCTCAGAACGATGCCGGCGACGAATGAGCGATGACGAAACAGGCGCGGGACGACCAGGGGAGCGCCGCCCCGCCGGGCGATGCGCTGCTGG
>VGEJ01000033.1 GCA_016869335.1 Alphaproteobacteria bacterium
TCGCGCCGTCCACGCAGACCAGTTCGCGCTCGCAGGCCTTCGGCTCGGCGACCAACGAGAACCTCTACCTGCTCGACGGTACCGACTTCACCGCCCCGTACACCGGTGCCGCGTGGCCCTGGCCCAACACCGATGCCATCGAAGAAGTGCAGGTGCTGTCGCTTGGCGCCAATGCCGAGTATGGCAACGTGGCCGGTGCGGTCTTCAACATCGTCACCCGCCAGGGCGGCAACACCTTCCATGGCGACACGAATTTCTACTTCCAAACCTCGGGCCTGACCGGCCGCAACACCACTGAGAAGCAGGACGACGGCTCGCCCTACAACCGCGCGAGGTTTCGCGATACCACGACGCAGCTCGGTGGCCCCATCCTGCGGGACAAGCTGTGGTTCTTCGGCTCGTTCCAGTTCCAGGAAGACTGGGAGTCCCAGCCCGGAACACCCAAAGCGTTCCCGGCCAAGTCGAACGCCAAGCGCTACTTCTGGAAGTTGAACTACGGCATCAACCAGAACCACCGCCTGCAGGCGCAGACGCACGACGACTTCTATGAGATTCCGGAGCGTGCCACCGCGCGGAGCGCACCGAGCACGATCTCGCTCAACAGCGGGCACAACCCCTCGCCCGGTGTGTTCTACACCGCCGTCATCAATCCCACGACCGTGCTCGAAGCCCGCTACTCGGGCTTCTACGGCACCGCCGACACCTTGCCTCTCAACGGCGGGCCGAAGATTGCCCGGCGCTTCCAGGACCTCGATACCGGGAACGTCACCGGCGGCATTTCCTACTGGTATGAAGGCAACAGCTTCAAGACGGCGTTTACCGGCAAGGTCACCAAGTACGCCGATAACTTCCTGGGCGCCCAGCACGACTTCAAGGTGGGCGTGCAGTACAACAGCGGCGGTGGCGAAAACCTCAACGGCCCGAACGACTACATCTACACCTACGGGAGCACGCCGTCCTATGGATACACGCAGAACCCCTACTGGCAGGGCGGGCGTTTACGCGGGCTGGGCGTCTACGTGGATGACACGGTTCGTGCGGGACGTCTGACGCTGAACCTCGGGGTGCGCTACGACTACAACAAGGGCTACTTCAACGCCTTCGACCTGCTCGATCGCAACGCGAACAAGATCGGCCGTTCGCAGGCCGTTGGTAAGCTGTTCGACTGGAGCGTGATCTCGCCGCGTGTGGGCGCGACGATCAGGCTCAACGACGATGGCACGACGCTGCTCAAGGGCAGCGTGGGGCGCTACCACCGCGGCGTCGTCACGAGCGAGTTCGACAACGCTACCCCGTCGATTGCACCCCGCTACGAGTTCAGCGGCCTGTACTCGGCGGCGGGCGCGCCGCTCGGTCTGAGCCTCGTCAGCGACAACTCGAACGTCCGGATCGACCCGGGCTTCGAGAACCCCTACACCGACCAGTTCATCGTCAGCTTCGAGCATCAGCTGACCAGCCGGGTGGGCGTGGCCGTGAGCGGCGTCTACAAGAACGGCGACAACCAGTCGGCTTGGCTTGACATCGGCGGTACCTACAGCCGTGTGCAGCGCACGACCGAAGGCAAGACATTCGATCTCCAGGAGCTCACGAGCGGAGGGGCCAGCCGTATCTTCCAGCTCACCAATCCGGGCAACATGTCGAGCACCTATCGCGGCGTGCACTTCCAGGTGAACAAGCGCATGTCGAACCGTTGGCTGGCCACGGCCGGCGTCACGCTGTCGCGCAGCGAAGGTCGGCTCGGTTCGAGCCACGCGCGAAGCTCGGCGACGACCAATGCCAACAGCACGGCGGGTTCGTTCGGTCAGAATCCGAACGACTTAATCAACTCCGACGGACTGTTGATCGGCGACCGCCCGATCGTTTTCAAGGCCAGCGGTGTCTACGAGCTCGGGTGGGGGACGACCATCGCCGGAAACTACGGCTTCCAGTCGGGCCGGCCCTGGGGCCGCGAAGTTCGGTTCACCGGCCTCGTGCCTGGCTCCACTCGTGTGCTGTATGAGCCGCTTAGTGGCGACCGCCGGGTCGATCCCCTCAACCAATTGGACCTGCGGCTCGAGAAGGCCCTCAGCTTCTCTGGCGGCAAGGTCGAAGGCGCGGTCTTTGGTGACCTGCTGAACGTGCTCAACAACGGCGCGGCGCAGAGTGTTCTGGACCGCCGTTCGACCAGTAGCAACTTCGGCGTCAAGTCGGCGTTCGTGCTGCCGCGCCGCCTGATGCTTGGCGCGAAGTTCCGGTTCTGAAAATTCGGGGACCGGGGATCAGGGGCTGGGGGCCAGGGCCCACCAGAACCAGACAGTGACATAGCGACGGGCGACCTCTCAAGGTCGCCCGTCGTCTGTACGGCGAGAGCCTCGCGGCGTGCTGCGGAAGGAGAGAGGCGTAACTAGCGCGGCAGCGCGGCGCGGCGTTGGTCGAAGGCCGCGGCCAGCGCCGCATCCCCGGCGTCGCGGGCGAGCGTCGCGGCCACGCCGAGTGCCTCGGCCGCATCACGCGTGCGTCCAGTGGCGGCCAGAGCCAGCGCCAGCGTGTCGAGCACCCGCACATCACTTCCGCCCGTACGGTCGTTCAATTGGGCGGCGAGGGCGAGTGCCTCCTCGGGGTTGCGGAGCGTGGCAGGCTCGGCAGTGACGAGCAGCCGCGCCAGATTACCCGTGAGCGCGAGATCGCCGGGAGCGAGGCGCAGGCTGTCGCGCAGGAGATCCAGTGCGGCGGCGTGTTTGCCCTGGCTGCTCCAGGCGAAAGCCAGCGCGCCGGCCACCGACGGATCGCGATCACCGGCCTCCCGGGCCGCGGCCAGGTCCGCGGCGGCCTCATCCATCCGCCCGGTCTCCATCAGCGCTATGCCGCGCTTTCGACGGACCCGCACACGGGCAGCATCGGACGCCAGCGCGCGCGAGTAGGCCGACACCGCCGCGACGAAGCGCCGCTCGCCGGCGGCGGCGTTGCCCGCGGCTTCTTCGCGATCGGCGACGAGCGTATTCAGCTGGGCTCGGCCGGGGCCGTGATCCGGCACGAGCACGAGCAGGCGTTCCAACTCCGGAATGGCGGCCCCCGGCTGGCCGGCCTCGATCCGGGCCAGCGCGAGATTGTAGAGCGCCACGTCGTTATTGGCGTCGAACCTGACCGCTGTCGACCACAGCGTCAGCGAATCGCGCCAGTCGCCGGCTCGGAGCATGCTCGCCTGGGCGAAGAATATGGTCGCGCCGCCGGCGGCCACAATCACCCACCGCCGCACGAGCGGTCCGGAGGGGGCGAGGGCGGCGGCCAGGCCCAGCGACAGCACCATGGCCGGACCGTAGGTATAGCGGTCGGCCGTGACTTGCAGGCCCGACGGCAGCAGGCCCACGACCGGCACCAGCAGGGCGAGATAGCTCCCCCACATGGCCACTGACACTCGCCGCGACCGGAGGGAGCTGGTAGCGGTGACGACAACGGCCGTGGCGACCGTGGCCACGAGCGCCACGCCCCAGTTGGACACGGGCACGCGCGGCAGCACGTCGAGTGGGGACGCCATACCTGGCGCGATCGAGCGCCAGACGTAGAGCGCCGGGTGCGTGAGGGCCCAGGCCAGTCTTGGCGCAAAGCCGATATCGGCGAGTGTCTCGGCCTGGCGTGCCGCGGCTTCCATCGCGGCCAGCGGCAGCGCGATGACGGCAAACGGCCACGTGGCCCGCCAGACCTCCGCCGGGCGGCGCGGCGGGGCCATGCGGGAGGCGAGCGCCACGACACCAAGCACAAGTGGGAAGAGCGGCGCGGTCACGCGGGCCAGCTGTGAGACGGCATACAACCCGACGGCGAGCCAGCGTTGTTGTTCGTCGCCCTCGTGCACCCACCGCAGCCAGCAGCCCATGGCGACGAGCAGCGGCCCGTACGAGAGCAGGTAAGGAAGCGCGCTGGTCCAGGCCACGGTTTCGACCCGCAGGGGATGGACGGCGAAGAGCAGCGTGGTGGCTGCCGCGAGCCACCAGCGGTCGCGGTCGGCATGGATCAGCCGGGCTGTCAGCCACAACAGGCACCCCGCGTTCAGGGCGTGCAGGACGAGCGCCAGCGTGTGGATGCGCGCGGCCGACAGCGGCACACCGGTGGCCCTGTAGGCCAGCCACGACAGTGGCTGGTAGTGGTCCATGTGCGTGGTCGTGAACGCCCAGCGCACCACCTCGGGCCATGACGCCACCAGCGCCTGATTGTTGACGAGTGCGTCGTGGTCGTCCCAATTGAGGAAACCGAAACCCGTCACTGACTGGAACGTGACAACGGTGGCCGCGACCACGACGACGAGCACCAGCGCTCGCGTCATCGGGCGAGTTCGGCGAGCCTGTCGCGGGCTGGCCGGAAGGTGGGATCGAGCGTGAGTGTGCGGCGGAACCACTCGGCTGCCTCCGGCTGTCCGCTGCGCTGCAGCACGAGCCCGAGGTTATAGGTATAGCGGGCGTTGGCCGAGTCCCGTGTCACCGCCTCACGAAAGGCCTGTGCGGCTTCGCCGTGCTGCCCGCCGCCGCCGAGCACCATGCCGAGTGAGTTCCAGAAGTCTGCTACGGTCGGGTCGAGGGTGGTCGCCTCGCGGAAGCGGCCCAGCGCGGCATCGGGCTGGCCGGTCGAGAGCAGCAACTCGCCCATCCGCCAGCGCACGAGCGCGTCGGTGGGCGCGAGCGCCGCGACACGTTCGAATGCCGCCATCGCGCGTGTACGATCCCCGAGGGTCTGCCACACCTGCCCTTCGCGGTCGTAGAGCAGCGGCTCGTTGGGGGCGTCCTTCTGTCCCTGCTGGAGCGCCGCGATCGCCCCGGTAAGGTCTGTACGCGCGATACGCGCGTTGGCGAGGCTCACGTGGGCGGCAGTGAAGGCCGGCATGATCGCCAGGCTGCGGCTGAAGCTGGCTTCGGCATCCCGATGCCGGCCGAGGCCAGCGAGGGCCTCGCCGAGATAGAAGTGGAGCTGGAAGGAGTCGGCACCTTCTTCACGCAGCCGGCCGAATCGCGACACGCTCTCGGCGTATCGCTTCTCCTTCAGCAGCGCGAGGCCTTCGCGCATCAGACCGCTCAGCAGGCTGAACTCGGCGATCTTGTCCTTCGGATCGGCCCCCTGCGCGACGGAGTCCTTCGGTGCGCCGGGGCTGACGTAGCCGAGTGCCCCGAGCTTCTGCAACGTCTCGGCCGACACCGCCGGCCGGCTGGCGGGATCGAGCGCGCGCGCCCGCTCGGCCTTCAGGAGGCCCTCGAGCGCGGCCCTGAGGCGTCGGGCGGTGGCGGTGTTGCTGGTGGAGAGATCCCGGGTCTCACCAGGGTCGGCGCCGAGGTCGTAGAGTTCGGGCCGCGGCGCCAGGATGTACTTCCACGGGCCATCGCGCAGGACACGCAGGTCGCTCCACTGGTAATGCACGAGCGGGGTGAGCGACTCGGCGTAAGTCGTGACAGGTTCGGGCGCGGCTCCCTGTGTCAGGGCCGAGGCCAGGCTGCGGCCGGTGACGCCGGCAATACCCGGCACTCCCAGAAGCTCCAGCACCGTGGGCGTGACGTCGACGAGTCGGAAGGTGGGCGCCAGTGTCTGACCGGCACCAATGCCCGGGCCTCGCACCACGAGCGGCACGCGCAGCGTGGTTTCGTACGCAAAGAAGCCGTGGCCCGTTTCCCCGTGCTCGCCAAGCGATTCACCGTGATCAGCCGTAATGAGCACGAGGGTATCGTTCCAGAGTCCGCGGGCTTCCAGGCTGCTGCGCAGGCGCCCGAGCAGGGTATCGGTCCACGCCACCTCACCGTCGTAGGGACGGCCTGCGTACTGCGATGCGAACGGCTCCGGCGGCTCGTACGGATCGTGCGGGTCGTAGAGATGCACCCACAGGGCCGTGCGCGACGTCTGCTTAGCCGGCGCGTGTGCATCGAGCCACTGCTCGAGCCGCTGCAGGGTGATGTCGCCGCGTCGCTGCGCCTGGGCGATCGAGGGCGGGCCGGCTGCGCCTGCCGCGTCCACATCATCGTCGTAGTGGTCGAAGCCGCGATCGAGGCCCGATGACGAGGCCAGCACGAAGCTCGACACGAATGCGGCGGTGGTGAAGCCCGCCGCCTTGAGCGACGCGGCGAGGGTGGGCACGTCACTTGCGAGTGGCAGCGAGATGTTATCGCGAACGCCGTGTTCGGCCGGGTATCGTGCCGTGAACATCGTCGCGTGAGATGGCCGCGTGATCGGCACATGGGTCGTGGCATCGAGGGCCCGCACACCTTCACGGGCCAGCCGGTCGAAGTTCGGCGTGGGCACGCTGGTGCTGCCGTAGGCGCCGAGGCGGTCGGCCCGCAGCGTATCGAGCGTGACAATCACGAAATGCCGCGCGGTGGTGGCCGTGACCGCAGGCGCCGTGGATTCGCGTCCGCAGCCGGCGAGTGCCAAGAGGGCAAGTGGGGCGACGACGCCCCTGACCGCGCCCGCCATCATCGGCGCTGCTCCAGACGGCGAGCCAGGGCTACCTGCCGCGCGGCCTCGTTCTCCCGGCCCAGCCGGGAGTAGACATCCGCCAGCACATAATGGCCGAGCGGTGCGATGCTGGCCGCTGGCCGCCGGTCGAGGCCGTCGCGCGCTGCCTGCGCGGCGCCCGCCAGATTGCCGGTGTCGAGCAGGGCCTTGGCCAGATACAAGTAGCCTTCGGCAAACTCCGGCCGTGCGTCGACGGCGGCCCGGAATCGGCTCGTGGCGTCGGCCAGCCGGCCTGCCTTCTGCAAGAGCTTGCCGAGGTTGAACTGCGCCCCGTAGTTCTTCGGGTTGGCGGCGACCTCGGCCTCGTACGCCGCGCGTGCGGCGCCGGCGTTGCCGTGTTGCTCGGCCACCAGTGCGAGGTTGTAGTGGCCGCGTGGCACGTCGGCTCGGAGGGCCACCGCCTCCCGCAGCACCTTCTCGGCCGCGTCGAACTGCTTGAGTTCGAGATGCGCTTCGCCGAGCTTCACCAGAAACGGCGGCCGATCGACCTCCAGGTTCAGGCCGCTGGTCAGCACCTCGACGGCTCTGGCCGGTTCCCCCCGCTGCAGGTAGATGTCGCCCAGCTGGAAGTGTGCACGTCCGCTGCGCGGATCGAGCTGCTGGGTGCGCTCGAAGCCGACGATGGCGTCGTCGACCTTGCCGGCGGCGCGGTAGGCGAGTGCGAGGTTGAAGGCGGAGAGCCGGTGCTCCGGATCCAGCGCCAGGGCCCGCTGGTAGGCGGCAATCGCGTTGGTGTGCCGCCCGGCCTTCGTCTCGATGTTGCCGAGGCGCGAGTAGCCCTCGATGATCTCCGGGTCGACCGCGAGCGCTTCGCGCACCTTGCTGATGGCCGCGTCGTAGCGGCCGGCCTCCGAGTCGGTGCCCGCCTGGAGCAGAAGGTTGTAGAGCGAGATCGTGTCTTTGGGATCCCGGCGCGGGCGTTCCTCAAGGTTGCGCGCGCTGCTGCCGCCCACATAGCCCAGGGCGCGCAGCCGCTGTTCGGTTGCCTCGTCCACGGCCTGCGGTACCTTCGGCGCGGCGTTGCGAGAGGTCTGGGCGACGAGCGCCCGCAGGGCCCGTTCGAGCGTGTCGGCGCGGGCGCTGTCGGCGGCGGCCAGGTTCTTCGTTTCTCCGGGGTCCGCGCTCACGTCGTAGAGCTCGCGCGTGGGCGCCAGGATGAACTTGTAGCGTCCGTCGCGCACCGCCTTCAGTTCACTCCAGCCGTAGTGGAAACGTGGATACCAGGACTCCGAGAAGGCGAGCAACGACTGGCGCTCGCCCTCGAGCGCCGGACGCAGCGACGTGCCCTGTACGGCTGCCGGGGCGGTCACACCGAGCAGGTCGAGCACGGTCGGCATGACGTCGACGATGCGCACCTGATCGGGGACGACGCGGGCGGCGATGCCGGGCCCGGCGACGATCAGCGGTACCTGCACCGAAGCGTCGTAGACGAAGAAGCCATGCGACTGCTCCTGATGTTCACCCAGTTGCTCCCCGTGGTCGGCCAGCACCACTACCAGCGTGTTGTCGAGGCGTCCGCCGGCCTCGAGCGAAGCCAGCAGCCGGCCGACCTGCGCGTCGGTGTAGGCGACTTCCGCGTCATAGGCGCCGTCGCGCGTGGCGGGGAAGCGCGAGGCGAACTCCGCCGGCGCGTCGTACGGCGTGTGCGGGTCGTAGAGGTGCACCCAGGCGAAGAAGGGCTCGGTCGAGGCCTGTCCGAGCCACGCCGTGGCCTGGTCCACGACCTCGGCGCCACGCCGCTGAATCGCATCGAGGCCGGGGCCGACGTCCTCCGACAGGTCGAAGTTGTCGAAGAAGTGATCGAACCCCTGTGCGATGCCCCACCGCCTGTCGAGCACGAACGCCCCGACGAATCCGCCCGTGCGGAAGCCGCGGCCCTTGAGCACCTCGGCCAGCGTGATGGCGGCCTCGTCCACGTAGAAGCCGGTGTTATCGCGCACGCCGTGCGCCATGGGCCACGTGCCCGTGAAGAGACTCGCGTGGGCCGACAGCGTGAGCGGCGTCGTGGTGGTGGCGTTCGCGAAGCGGGCGCCGCGCGCCGCCAGCGCGTCGAGCGCCGGCGTCTGCGCCGCAGCGTGTCCGTACGCCCCGACACGGTCGGCCCGCAGCGTGTCGAGGCTGATGACCAGGACGTTGGCCGGCGTGCTGGCCGTCCGGCCGCAGGCGCCGATGGCGGCCAGGCCGGTCAGGAGAGCCAGCGCGGGCCAGTCCCATCGCCGCTCGCGTCGCAAGAGCATGCGGGCATTGTACCAAGCGCCCGTGCACCGGCGTATCCGCCGCTCCCGTTGACGACTGGACGACAGGTCAGATCACGACGCCGAGCGGCTTTCGCAGCAGCAGCACGAAGGCAAACGTGAGCGCCAGGTAGACGTAGAGCCAGTGCACGGCCTGGCCCGCCACTGGCAGCAGGCGCTCGGGGTAGGGGAGGCGGATGGCCGTCACGCCGGCGCTGGCGTCGAGCGGCGGCTCGGAGGGATAAAGAAGCTGGCCCACGAAAGACGGCTGCTCGCGCAGCGGGGAGCGACGGGCGATGTCGTCCCCCGTGGCCACGTGAAGCTGCTTCTCGATCACGGTCCCGCCGGCGGTCACGAGCCGAAGTGTGGTGGGGCCGGGCGCGCGGGGCACGATCCGCCACGTCATCTCGCCGAGCGTCGGGAAGTAGCGCGGTGGTCCCGTCACCTCGACGCCGGCGCCCTCGAGGCGCGGCATTGTCGCCGCGGCGCCGCGCTCGAGCGCGGCCGTCACCACGACCGGCGTGCCGGGCGTGAGCCCCGTGTAGCCGTACCACGCCTGGAGCTGTGCGATGGCCAGCGTCAGTGGCACGGCCGTGATGACCAGCGGCACGAGTGACAGACCCACGTACGAAAGATTGTGCCGCAGCACCTCGCCCTGCGCCCGCAGCAGTGCCCGCAGATCGTCGTTGTAGAGGCGCATCTCGAGCAGGGCGGCGTGGATGCGCCGCTTCACCAGGCCAAGTGCGACCTGGTTCGAGGTGAACCGCATGACACCCAGCACCGCCAGCGCCGAACCGAGCGCGCAGCCGGCCACCACCGCGAGCGGCGGCAGTCCGGCGAGCGGCGCGAGCAGGGCATCGGCCAGCCGCACGAGCAGGGCGTTCACGAGAGTCATCGGGCTACGACAGGTATCCGAGACCCTTGAGGCGCTTCTTGAGCTCCTCTTCAGAGCCCGCGCTCTCCAGTTGCGCGAGTTCCTTCTCGAGGGTGTGCGTGATGAACTCTTCGACCGACGAGTAGCCGGCCAGATCCGAAATGCGCTTGACGCGGGCGATGAGCGCCTTGTCGAGTTTGACGCCTGAACCGAAGATCACGGGGTGGACCTCACTTTCGGGAAACCGGTGACGCCGAACTCCGCGAGAATCGATGCGGCGAGCTCCTGCAGCCGATCCGCGGGCACCTTCAGCGGCCGGCTGGTGAAGAGCACGCCGGGCACGTGCGCGGGATCCATGCTGTGGTCGCCGCTCCACGGCTCGCGGTTGTCGCTGAACACGTCCGGCCCGACGATGCCGAGGGCCGAGTCGCTCGCGACACGGGTGCCGCGGGCGTAGCCGACGACGATGTCGGGCTCGATGCGCGGATAGGCGCGGCCGGCGAAGGCCGCCGCCGTCACAAACGCCTTCGTGATGGCCGGTGTGTTCGTGGCCGGGTCGACCGTGCCTTCCATCGCCGCCGCGATTTCGGCCGACAGGCGGGACGCCTCTGCGGGTGGCACGATCCCTTTCGATTCGCGCCCCTGCAGGTTCAGATACACGCCGTTCAGGCCCACGGCGTAGGCGCGGGTCTTCGTCCAGTCCACGCCGGCCAGTCCCGGAGCCGTGGCCGCACGGGCGTCGGTCACGGCGAGATAGCCGTGGTCGCGCAGCCAGCTGTTCACGTTCACGGCGCGGCGCCACGGCGCGAACCCGTGGTCCGACATCACGACCAGCAGGTCGTTGGGGCCCAGGGCCGCCATCGCCTGGCCCACGACAGCGTCCATCTCCACGTAGAGGTCGCCGATGACTGCGCGATACCGCGCGTCAGCCTCCGTGTAGGCGGGATGGCCCGGATCCAGCGATCGCCACATCACGTGCGATACCTGATCCACATGACCGAAGTAGTAGAAGAGCAGGCCGTCGCGGAACTGGTCGAGCACGTAGCGGAACTGCCGCCGGGTCTCGTCGGCGGTGAGGCGCGCCTGCGCGAGGAGTTCATCGGCCGTGAGCGCCTCGACATTCCGCGCCCGCGTGTCCTCGGGCATGCCCTGCGTGTAGAAGCGGCCCTCGGCGTCTGCCAGTTCCGCAGCGTAGTATCCGGGCGTCGAAATCGGGAGGGCCGGCGCATACGGATCGAGGTTGATCGGACTGACGTAGAGCTCGAAGTACGGCGTCAGGCTCTTGAGCAGGAAGCGCACTTCGCCGGGCAGCGTCTGGAAGGGCAGGAGCGGCAGGCCCACGGGCACCCACGAGCTCCATTCGCCCACCTCGAGCACACGCGTCTCGTCGCCGACGACGATCAGCACCGCCTCGCCGCTCGCGTCCACATGCGCGGCGAATTCCACTGCCATCGGTGTCGGGGTGATTCGGTAGGGATGCGGGGGCCCTTCGATCGTGCCGCGCGCGACGCCGTCGATGACGTCGATCGGCTGGATTACGCCGCCCGACACGTCGCGACGTTCGAAGACGTCGGGCTTGGACGAGAAGAGCGTGAAGATGCCGTAGGTGCCGAGCATGTCGGGCGTGCCCATGCCGCTCAGCTCCCGCGTGGCCTTGCCCGAGGGCGGGAAGTTCGCCGGCATGCGTACGATGGTGGTCTCGATGCCTCGGGCTTCGAGCACTTCCCAGAAGGCCTCGCCGCCGCGCAGCAGCTCCACCCGTCCCGACGACAGCGGAAACTGCCACGGCCCGAGCGTGAGGATTTTACCCGGCGGCACCGTGCGCGAGGTGGAGAGGAACGACGCGAGCGTGTCGGGCTCACGATGGATGAAGTCGAAGATGCCGTGGGCGCCCGGGTCGAGTCCGGTGATGAAGGTCGACCACGCCACGGGACTGAGCGGAGGCGTGGAGGTGGCCAGCGGCGTGAAGCCGCCCTGCTGCGCCAGCCGGGCGAGGTTCGGCAACCGCCCCGCGGCCAGCAGGTCGCGCGTGAGCTGGTGGTCGAAGCCGTCGATGCCGAGCACGATGACCTTCTGCCCGGCGACGACATGCGCGCCGCCACCGCAGCCCGCGGCGAGCGCGACCGCACACGCTGCCAGCAGCATGGCGCCAGCCGTGCGGGTCCGCACGGGCAGCGGCGTCACGACGCCACCGCCCACGGCCGGCCGTCCATATGCGGCGGCGGCTCGAGACCGAAGAGCCTGAGCGCCGTCGGCGCAATGTCCACAATCGACAGGTCGCGCGTGTCTTCGATCTTCCGGTTGCAGAAGAGCACGCCGGGCACGAGCCGCGGATCGATGCAGTGGTCGCCGCTCCACGCCTTCGTGTTGTCTTCGAAGACAGGTCCCGCGACCATACCCGACGCGCAGTCCCACGAGGTGCGGTAGCCGGCGTTGTAGCCGATGACGAGGTCCGGCGCGTTCTCGGAGTACGGCCCCTCGTACAAGGCGCGGGTGTCGAAGGCCTCGCGCACGCCGATGTCGCCGCCGGCCTCATCACGCAGTCCCGCGAGCCTGGCGATGAGTTCCGCCTTGAGCGCGCGGGCCTTGTCGCCATGCTCCACGATGCCGCCGGCTTCGCGGCCGCGCAGGTTGAGGTACAGGCCCGAGAGTCCGAGGCAATATGCGCGCGTCTTCGTCCAGTCCACATCGCGCAGCCATTCGGTGGAGCCGTCGGCGCCGTCCTTGAGCGTGAGATAACCTTCGCGGTGCAGCCAGGCGTTGAGATTTACGCCGCGGCGGAACGAGCTGAAGCCGTGGTCGGAGATGACCATCAGCAGGTCCTTCGGGCCGAGCGTGGCCATGACCTGACCGACCAGCGCGTCGTTCTTCCGGTAGAGCGCCTTGATGGCCTCGCGGTATTCGGCCGGGACGTCCCTGCGGTGCGCGGGATGGTTCTGGTCGAGGTAGCGCCAGAACATGTGCTGGATGCGGTCGGTGGCATCGAACACACACACGAGGGCGCCACGACGCAGCTTCTCGAGCGAGGTCAGGAACATCGCGCGCCGCTCGTCGTCGATGTCGTGCGCCTGCTTGAGGAACGTGGCGTCGTCGGTCACGCCCTCGTTGAGCGCCCAGGTGTCTTCGGCCAGGCCGAGTGTGGCGTAGGGGCCGTGGCGCTTGGCGAGGTACCCGGCGTAGTAGTCGGGATGCGAGATCGGCATCGCCGGCGCCTCGGGGTCGAGGTTGATGGGCGACATGTAGAGCGAGACATGCTCGCCGAGTTCGAGGAGCTGCACGCGGGTGATGCCGGCCACGGTCACACCCGGCGCGGCGGGGAAGGGCAGCGAGAGCCAGCCGCTCAGTTCCCCGACGGCGAGGGTCACCGTCTCGCTGCCGATCGTGACCGTGGTTCGGCGCTCGGCGCGATCGAGTGTCAGGGTAAGCGGGCAGGTGAGCGGCGGGTGTCCCACCACGAAGGTGTTCTCGGGACCGGTGACCACCGTGTCGATGCGGTCGCCGGTGAGCGTCACCTGTACACGCTGCCCGCCTTCCTTGAAGCGGGCGGCCGGCGGACGCGTGGTGAAGAGCAGGAACGTGCCCTGCGTGCCGAGCAGATCGGGCACACACATGGCGCTCAGTTCGGCGCCGTGGAAACGATCGGGCGGGAACGTGATCGGCACGCGCAGGATCGTGCTCCAGATGTGCCGTTCACCGAGGATCGTCCAGAACGGCTTCGACCGCCGCAGGTTCGTGAGCGCCGGGCGTTCGCGCGGGATGAGGTACTTGCCGAGCCGGAAGAACTTCTCGACGGCGCCGATACGCGTGGACGACAGGAGCGGCAGGTAGGTGCGGCGATCGCGATCGAGGAAGTCGAAGATGTTGTGGCGGGCCGGGTGGGTGCCGGTGCTGAACGACGACCAGGCGACCGGCGACAGCGCCGGGTAGGTGGTCTGCAGTCGGCGATAGGTGCCCTGCGCCTTGAGCGCCGCGAAGTTCGGCAGCAGCCCTTCTTGCAGGAACTGGTCGGTGAGGGCCGGGTCCTGGCCGTCGAAGCCGACGACGATGAAGCGGCCGATGGAGGCGGGCGGCGGCCCCGTGCGCCTCACGACGCGCCAGAGCGCCCGGAACGGCCAGGCGAAGACCGAGGCCAGCACCACGATCATCGTGACGAAGATCGCGAGGAATGACGACATCACGGCGAAGCCCGCGCCGGGCCCGATGTAGGCATCGGCGGCGGCGGCCGGCGCGACGAGCGCCACGGCCGTCGCGGCGAGCGCGACGCGGGGGTGTGGTACAAGTCTGGCCATGCCGGAATGCATCGAGATCTGCTGGCGAACGCCAGCCATTGTACCGCGCAGGGCGCCGGTCCAGTCGTGGGCGCGATGATCGGCCGGCTGCTGCGCCGCCTGTGGTACGGCGCGCCAATCGTGGTCGTGTCCGGGCTGCCCCGCTCGGGCACGTCGATGATGATGCGGATGCTCGAGGCCGGCGGCGTCAGGCCGCTCGAGTCCGGCGGCCGCGCCGCCGACGTCAGCAATCCGAAGGGCTACTTCGAGTTCGAGCCGGTGAAGGACCTTGAGGCGGCGCGCGGCGACGTACCCTGGTTGCCCGAGGCACGCGGCAAGGCCGTCAAGATCATCTCGTTCCTGCTCACGTGGCTGCCCGAAGACTTCAACTACCAGGTCATCTTCATGGAGCGCGATCTCGACGAGGTGCTGGCCTCGCAGCAGCAGATGCTGGCGCGCCGCGGTGAGGCGACGGCGGCATCAGGCACCTCGAGGGAGGTCTTCGAGGCGCATCTGGCGCAGGTCGAACGATTCATGGCAGCGCGGCCGTGTTTCGAGACGCTCCACGTGCCGTATCGCGAGGCCGTCGCGGCTCCCGAGGCGACCGCCGTGGCCGTGGCGCGTTTCCTGCGCCGCCCGATGGACACGGCCGCGATGGCCAGGGCCGTGGAGGCGTCACTCTACCGGAACCGCGCCTGACC
>VGEJ01000034.1 GCA_016869335.1 Alphaproteobacteria bacterium
TGGCTGGACCCTCTATCGCACTCTTGAAGCCTACATGCGCGGGCGCCTGCACGCTGCGGGCTACATCGAGGTGCGCACGCCGCAGCTCATCGACCGCTCGCTCTGGGAACAGTCGGGCCACTGGGAGAAGTTCCGCGACAACATGTTCACCGTGGAGTCGGAGGAGCGCACGTTCGCGCTCAAACCGATGAACTGCCCGGGGCACGTTCAGATCTTTCGCCAGAAACTGCACAGCTATCGCGATCTGCCGCTGCGCATGGCGGAGTTTGGCTCGTGTCACCGCTACGAGCCCTCGGGTGCGCTGCACGGCCTCATGCGGGTGCGCAACTTCACCCAAGACGACGCTCACATCTTCTGCACCGAAGGCCAGATCCAGACGGAGACCGAGGCGTTCGTGACGCTGTTGCGCGCGGTCTACGACGACCTTGGCTTCACCGCGGTGAAGATCCGCTTCTCCGACCGTCCGGCGGTGCGGGCCGGGAGCGATGCGGTGTGGGACAAGGCGGAAGCCGCCCTGCGCAACGCGGTTGCGGCCATCGGCCTCGCCTACGAGCACAACCCGGGCGATGGCGCGTTCTATGGCCCGAAACTCGACTTCGTGCTCACCGATGCGATCGGCCGCGACTGGCAGTGCGGCACGCTGCAGGTCGATTTCGTCCTGCCCGAGCGGCTCGACGCCTCCTACATCGGCGAAGACAGCGCGCGCTACCGCCCGGTGATGCTGCACCGGACGATCCTCGGCTCGCTCGAGCGTTTCACCGGCATACTCATCGAGCAGCACGCGGGTCATCTGCCGCTGTGGCTGGCGCCGCTGCAGGTGGTCGTTGCCACCATCACCAACGATGCCGACCCTTACGCCGAGGAGGTGGTACGCCGGCTCGAGGCGGCGGGGCTGCGCGCGGCGGCGGACCGGCGCAACGAGAAGATCGGCTACAAGGTGCGCGAGCACTCGCTGGCAAAGGTCCCGGTCATCGCCGCCGTCGGTCGGCGCGAAGCCGAGGCCGGCCGCGTGGCGCTCCGCCGGCTCGGGGCGAAAGAGCAAGAATCACTTGCTCTTAACGATGCGGTGGCTAGACTGAGCGAGCATGCGCGGCCCCCCGGGCCGGTGCGCTGAACGATCCTGCGAGTGAGTTGGAAGACAACGCGTGCGGCGTCCTCCGCGACGGCGGGGAGACCGGCGGGGACGCGCCGTCAGCAAGAGGAGCGTACTACATAGCAAGACGACCGATGCCGGGCCCCGTGCCCGAGTCCAAGGGTCCGCGCGTCAACGGCATGATCGACGCGCCGACCGTCCGCCTCGTCGGCGCCGACGGCGAGCAGCTCGGAATAGTCACCATCAGGGATGCATTGCAGCGCGCCGAGGAGGCCTCGCTCGACCTCGTCGAGGTGGCGGCGTCCGCCCAGCCGCCCGTGTGCAAGCTTCTGGACTACGGCAAGTTCAAGTACCAGTCGCAGAAGAAGGCGAGCCAAGCGCGCAAGAAACAGAAGGTCATCGAGGTCAAGGAGATCAAGCTCCGGCCCGGCATCGACGATCACGACTACGGCGTGAAGATGCGCGCGATGGCGAAGTTCCTGCAGGAGGGCGACAAGGTGAAGGTCACGGTTCGCTTCCGCGGTCGCGAGCTGGCCCATCAGGATCTCGGCCAGCGCGTGCTGGAACGCGTCCGCGACGACCTGCTCGAGCTCGCCAAGGTCGAGCAATTCCCCATGATGGAGGGGCGGGCCCTGACCATGGTGATTTCACCGCGCTGACCCGGGCGGCGGGCGCCGCGCCGCGGGCGCCGCGCCGCCGCTTGCCAAGCCGGGGACCAGTCGGTATAACCCACGCCGCATCGGCCCGCGGGGCCGTGCCGCAGTTTTCGAGGCGCGCGATGCCGAAGCTCAAGACCAAGAGCAGCGTCAAGAAGCGGTTCCGCCTGACCGCCTCGGGCAAGGTGCGGCGCAACCAGGCCTACAAGCGTCATGGCATGATCAAGCGCTCGCCGAAACAGATCAGGCAGCTTCGCGGCTCGAGCCTCCTCGACAAAGCCGATGAGGCGATCATCAAACCGCACATGCCCTACGGCTGAGATCCGCCATGGCCCGCGTCAAGCGCGGCACGACCGCGCATGCTCGTCACAAGAAGATCCTCAAGCTCGCGCGCGGCTATCGCGGCCGCAACAGCACGGCCTATCGCATTGCGCTGGAGAAGGTCGAGAAGGGGCTGCAGTACGCCTATCGCGATCGGCGGTCGCGCAAGCGCGAGTTTCGCGGCCTGTGGATTCAACGCATCAATGCTGCCGTACGCGAAGAGGGACTGACCTACGGTCGATTCATCAATGGGTTGAAGCGCGCCGGGGTCGAGGTCGATCGCAAGCTTTTGGCCGACCTTGCCGTCCGCGAGCCGCAGGCGTTCAGCTCGCTGATCGAGCATGCCAAGCGGGTGTTGATTCCGGCCACCTGATCCCACGCCCGCTCGGCGATCCTAAAGGGGGGGGCCAGGGATGGCCCCTTTCGAGTTTGGGCGAGGGTAGCGATGACGGACGCGGATTCATTGCAGACGGAGGTCGCGGCGCTGGAGCGGGAGCTCATGCGCGCGATCGGCGCCGCCGGGGAGACCGCGACGCTCGAGCAGGTGCGGGTCGCGGCGCTGGGGCGCAAGGGCCGCATCACCGAGCTGATGCACGGCCTCCCCGCCTTGGCGCCCGCCGAGCGCAAGCGCGCCGGAGCGGCGTTCAATGCCGTGAGAGACCGGATCGCCGCGGCGATCGCCGCCCGCCAGCGGGCGCTACACGAGGCCGAGGTCGAGGCGCGGCTGCGCGCCGAGGCGCTCGACGTCACCCTGCCGCCACGGCCGACCGACCGGGGCACGATCCACCCGGTGAGCCAGGTCACCGAGGAGATCATCGCGATCTTCGCGGACATGGGGTTCACCGTGGCGGAGGGGCCGGACATCGAGGACGATTTCCACAACTTCACCGCCCTCAACATCCCCCCTGAGCATCCGGCGCGGCAGATGCACGACACGTTCTACCTCGAGGCCGCGCCCGGTGCGGCGCCGATGGTTCTGCGCACCCATACCTCGCCGGTCCAGATCCGCGCCATGCGGGCCGGACCGCCGCCCTATCGCGTGATCGCGCCGGGCCGCACCTTCCGCCGCGATTCCGATCAGACCCACACTCCGATGTTCCATCAGGTCGAGGGACTGGTGATCGACCGCTCGACCCACATGGGCAACCTCAAGGGCTGCCTCGAAGAGTTCGGGCGCGCGTTCTTCGAGGTGGAGAACCTGCGCATGCGCTTCCGCCCGAGCCACTTTCCGTTCACCGAGCCCTCGGCCGAGGTTGACATCGGCTGCCGTCGCAAGGGCAACGAGCTCGTCATCGGCGCTGGCGAGGATTGGCTCGAGATCCTGGGCTGCGGCATGGTGCACCCCCGCGTCCTCGAACATGTCGGCCTCGATCCCGAAACCCATCAGGGGTTCGCCTTCGGCATGGGCATCGACCGCGTGGCCATGCTCAAGTACGGCATTCCCGATTTGCGAGCCTTCTTCGAGAGCGACCTTCGCTGGCTGCGCCACTACGGCTTTGCGGCGCTCGATGTTCCAGGGCTTGCCATGGGGCTCGCGCGATGAGGTTCACCCTGTCCTGGCTCGGGGAGCACCTCGATGCAGCAGAGTCGCTCGAGCGCTTGAGCGAGAGCCTGATAGCGCTTGGCCTCGAGGTCGAGGCCATCATCGACCGGGCGGCCGCGCTGGCGCCGTTCGTCGTCGCGCGCGTGATCGAGGCGCGAGCGCATCCCAACGCCGATCGCCTCAAGGTGTGCGTGGTCGACGCCGGCGGCGCACCGCTTCAGGTAGTCTGTGGTGCGCCCAACGCACGCGCCGGCATGAAGGCTGTGTTCGCCCCGCCCGGCACCGTCATTCCCGGCACCGGGCTTCAGCTCACCCGCTCCACCATGCGTGGCATCGAGAGCAACGGCATGTTGCTGTCCGAGCGCGAGCTCGGGCTGGGCGAGGACCACGCAGGGATCATCGATCTCGACGCCGCGGCAGTGGTCGGCACCCCGGCCGCCGGCGCGCTCGGGCTCGACGATCCGGTGATCGATGTGGCGGTGACGCCGAACCGACCCGATTGCCTCGGCGTGCGCGGCATCGCCCGCGATCTCGCCGCGGCGGGCCAGGGCACCCTCAAGCCACGAGCGATGGCGGCGATCCCTGGACGGTTTCAGAGCCCGATCGGCGTGCGGCTGGCGTTCAGCGCCGAGACCGCCGCCGCGTGCCCGCTGTTCTGCGGCCGCTACATCCGTGGCGTGCGCAACGGCCCGAGCCCGCGCTGGTTGCAGGATCGGCTCAAGGCGATCGGGCTGCGACCCATCTCGGCGCTGGTCGATATCACCAATTTCGTCACCATGGACCTCGGCCGCCCGCTGCATGTGTTCGACGCCGACACGCTGGCCGGGGGCATACACGTGCGGCTGTCGCGGACCGGCGAGCGCATCGCCGCGCTGAACGGCCGCACATACGTGCTCGACGACCAGGTCACGGTCATCGCTGATGATGACGGGGTGCTCGGGCTCGGCGGCGTCATCGGCGGCGAGGGCTCGGGCTGCCGCGAATCGACGGTCAACGTGTTCGTCGAGTCTGCCCTGTTCGATCCCCTGCGCACCGCCGCGTCCGGCCGCCGCCTTGGCATCGAGAGCGACGCGCGCTACCGTTTCGAGCGCGGCGTCGATCCCGAGTCGGCGTGGCCGGGGATCGAGGTGGCGACCGAGATGATCCTCGCGCTGTGTGGCGGCGAGCCGAGCGAGGCGGTCAGCGCCGGCGCGGTCCCGGCGTGGCGCCGCTCGATCCGGTTCCGTCCGGCCCGGGTCCAGCACCTGGGCGGTCTCGACATCCCGGAGGACGAGACCCTCGGCATCCTCGCGTCGCTGGGTTTCGCGGTGGCGGGAGCCGGTGCCGAGCTCGCCGTGACGCCGCCCTCGTGGCGCAGCGACATCCACGGCGAAGCCGATCTGGTCGAGGAGGTTGTTCGAGTCCACGGATATGACCGCGTTCCCGCGGTGCCGCTCTCACGTACGGCCAGGGTGACCCGACCGGCGGTCGCGCCAAGGCAACGACGCACGGCGATGGTGCGCCGCGCGCTCGCCGCGCGTGGCTTGTGCGAGGCGGTCACCTGGTCTTTCCTGGCGGCGCGTCAGGCGGCGCTGTTCGGCGGTGGCGACCCCGCGCTCCACTTGAGCAATCCGATCAGCGCCGATCTCGATACGATGCGTCCGAGCCCGCTGCCCAACCTGATCGCGGCGGCCGCCCGCAACCTGGCGCGCGGTCACGACCGCGTGGCGCTGTTCGAGATTGGCGCGGGCTACGCCGACACGACTCCCGACGGCCAGTCGCTGATCGCGGCCGGCATCCGCTGTGGGGCAGCGGCGCCGCGCCACTGGGCCGCGGCCGAGCGCGCGCCCGACGTCTACGATGCCAAAGCCGACCTGGTCGAGGCCCTGCAAGCGGCCGGCGCATCCGTGGAAGGCCTGCAGCACGATACCGCGACGCCGACGTGGTACCACGGCGGCCAGGCAGGCGCTGTGAAGCTCGGCCCGAAGACCGTGCTTGGCCACTTCGGCGTGGTGCATCCGCGGGTGCTCGAGGCGCTTGATGTCGCGGCACCGCTCGTCGCCTTCGAGCTCTATCTCGACCGCCTGCCGGCGCCGCGCGCGCGGGGCAGCCGGATGCGGCCGCCGCTGGCGACCAGCGATCTGCCGGCGGTCGAGCGCGACTTCGCGTTCGTGGTCGAGCAGGCGGTCAGTGCCGATGCGGTGGTCCGGGCCGCACGCGGTGCCGACAGAGCGCTGATCGTGGATGTCGCGGTGTTTGACGTCTATGTCGGTGCGGCGGTGGGCGCGGGCCGGAAGTCGCTTGCGGTGGCGGTCCGTCTGCGGCCGACCGAGCGGACGCTGACTGAGGCCGAGATCGAGGCGGTCTCGCGCAAGATCATCGCCGCGGTCGGCAAGACGACCGGCGGTACGTTGCGGACGTGAGCAGGCAGCGCCACCTGGCGGCGGCGCCATGACGCCGCGCGCGCGGATCCGCAACTTCGCGATCATCGCCCACATCGACCACGGCAAGTCGACTCTGGCCGATCGCCTCATTGAGGCGTGCGGCGGCCTCGAAGCGCGCGAGATGCGTGAGCAGATCCTCGATTCCATGGACATCGAGCGCGAGCGCGGGATCACGATCAAAGCGCAGACCGTACGCCTGACCTACCGCGCAAGGGATGGCGAGGTCTATCAGCTCAATCTGATGGACACCCCGGGCCACGTCGATTTCTCCTACGAAGTGAGCCGCTCGCTCGCGGCCTGCGAGGGCGCAATCCTGGTGGTCGATGCGAGCCAGGGGGTGGAGGCGCAGACGCTCGCCAACGTCTACCAGGCGATCGAGGCCAACCTTGAGATCATCATCGTGCTCAATAAGATCGACCTGCCGGCCGCCGAGCCCGACCGGGTGCGCCGGCAGATCGAGGACGTGATCGGCCTCGATGCCAGCGAGGCGCTCCTCACGTCGGCGAAGAGCGGCCAGGGGGTCCCCGACGTGCTCGAAGCGCTCGTGCACAAGCTGCCGCCGCCTCTGGGCGACCCGGAGGCGCCGCTGACGGCGCTGCTCGTCGACTCCTGGTACGACGCCTATCTCGGCGTGGTGATCCTGGTGCGCGTCCGCGATGGCGTGCTGCGCAAGGGGATGCGCGTGCGCATGATGGCGGCAGGCACCGCGCATCAAGTCGAGACGGTCGGAGTGTTCACGCCGAAGCCGATTCCCATCGAGGCGCTGGGACCGGGCGAGGTCGGTTTTCTCACGGCGGCGATCAAGGAGGTCGCCGAGACGCGCGTGGGTGACACGATCACCGATGACCGTCGTCCGACGGCCGAGCCGATGCCCGGCTTCAAGCCGAGCGTGCCGGTCGTGTTCTGCGGGCTGTTCCCGGCCGAGGCGTCGGAATTCGGCCATCTCCGCGAGTCGCTGGCCAAGCTCCGGCTCAACGACGCGAGCTTCGTCTACCAGCCCGAGACCTCGGTCGCGCTCGGTCTCGGTTTCCGCTGCGGCTTCCTCGGGCTCCTCCACCTCGAGATCATCCAGGAGCGGCTCGAACGCGAGTTCGGACTCGAGTTGATCGCCACCGCGCCCAGTGTGATCTATCGCTGTCATCTGACGTCCGGCGAAGTCGTGGAGCTGCACAATCCGGTCGACATGCCCGATCCGACCCGGACCGCCTTCATCGAGGAGCCGTGGATCAAGGCGACCATCATGGTGCCCGATGAGCACCTCGGGGCGGTGCTGAAGCTGTGCGAGGAAAGGCGCGGCATTCAGCGCGATCTCACCTACGTCGGCAACCGCGCGCTCCTGGTGTATCGGTTGCCGCTCAACGAGGTGGTGTTCGACTTCTATGACCGGCTCAAGTCGGTGAGCCGGGGCTATGCGAGTTTCGACTACCAGCTCGATGGCTATGTCGAGGAGGACCTAGTGAAGCTGTCGATCCTGGTTAACGGCGAGCCGGTCGATGCGCTGGCGACAATCGTCCACCGCGCCCGAGCCGAGGCGCGCGGGCGGGCGCTGTGCGAGCGCCTCAAGGACCTGATCCCGCGCCAGCTCTTCCAGGTCGCGATCCAGGCGGCGATCGGCGGCCGGATTGTCGCGCGCGAGACCGTGCGAGCGCTGCGCAAGGATGTGCTCGCCAAATGCTACGGCGGCGACGTCACGCGCAAGCGCAAGCTCCTGGAGAAGCAGAAGGCGGGTAAGAAGCGGATGCGCCAGGTCGGCGAGGTGCACATCCCGCAGGAAGCCTTCATCGCTGCGCTCAAGGTCGAGTCGAAGTAGCCCCGATCGAGAGCACGGCGAAGGCGCGGGCCAGGGCGCAGAACTCGCACACCGAGAGCTCTTCGGCCCGGCGCTCGGGCGCAATCCCCGCGACCGCCAACAGCGCGAGCGGATCCACAGGCGCCAAGCGCTTCAGGCTCTGGCGCAGCATCTTGCGCCGGCCGCCGAAGGCCGCCGCCACGACGCGCTCCAGTAGCGCCGGATCGGCCGGGGCGAGCGGCTCCGCGCGCGGCACCAGCGACACCACGCTCGAGGTCACTCGGGGTGGCGGCACAAAGGCGCCGGCGGGGACATCGAACAGCCGCCGCGCAGTGCAGCGCCACCGCGTCGCGACCGCGAGCCGGCCGTAGGCGGGCGTGCGCGGCTCGGCGACCAGGCGCGCCACGACCTCCTTCTGGAACATCAGCGTCAGGCTGCGGTAGCGGGTGGCGTCGGGCAGCCACTTGAGGAGGAGCGCGGTGGCGATGTTGAAGGGCAGGTTGGCGACGATCGCGGCCGCGCCGGCCAGCACGCTTGCCTCATCGATGCCGAGGGCGTCGCCGGCAAGCACGGTGAGGCGGCCTGGGTAGGCATCGGCGAGCTCGGCGAGCAGCGGCAAGAAGCGCTCATCGCGCTCGACCGCGACGACGTGGTGAGCACCCGCGGCCAAGAGCGCGCGGGTCAGACCGCCGGGTCCGGGGCCAACTTCGAGAACCGTGCGGTCGGCCAAGTCCCCGGCGGCGGCGGCGATCTTTGCGCAGACCGCGGGATCGAGCAGGAAGTGCTGGCCTAGCCGCTTGCGCGCCCTCAGGCCATGCCGGCGCAGCACCGTGCCAAGCGGTGGTAGCGCCGCGGGCTCAGCCGCGCTCGCCAGAGGCTCCACCGGCCCGCCGTGCGGCCATCTCTGCGGCGAGCTTCAGCGCGGCGACAAGGCTCGCCGGATTGGCTCGGCCGCTGCCGGCGATGTCGTAGGCGGTGCCATGGTCGGGCGAGGTGCGGACGAAGGGTAGGCCCAGGGTCACATTGACGCCGCGCTCGAAGTCGATGGTCTTGAGCGGGATCAGCGCTTGGTCATGGTACATGCAGATCGCCGCATCGTAGGCGCGGCGCGCTGCCGTATGGAACAGCGTGTCGGCCGGGTGGGGTCCCGAAACCGACCACCCCTCGCGGCGCAGCGCTGCGATCGCCGGCGCAATCAGCTCGATCTCCTCGCACCCCATCAGGCCCTGCTCTCCGGCGTGGGGATTGAGGGCGGCCACGGCGAGGCGCGGCTCGGCCACGCCGAAGTCGCGCCGCAAAGCCGCGCCGGTCACTCGGCCGCAGTGCACGATTGCCGCGGAGGTGAGCGCCGAGAGTGCCTCGGCCAGGCCGACATGAATGGTGACGGGCACCACCCGCAACTCGGGACACGCGAGCATCATCACCGGCGCGGTCGCGAGGCCGGTGCGCTCGGCCAGGTACTCGGTATGGCCGGGATGGGTAAAGCCGGCCTCGTGCAGGTTGTGCTTGTGGATGGGGTTGGTGACGAGCGCGGCGGCGGCGCCGGCCAGCACCAGATCGATGCCGCGATCGATCGCGGCGATCACCGCGCGGGCGTGGCGCGCTTCGGGCCGGCCCGGTACGACCGCGGGCAGCATCCCGATCGGTAGCACCGGCAACACGTACGCGAACGCATCCGCGGCCTCGCCCGGCGCCGCAATCGCCCTCGCTTCCGCGGCGATGCCTATCCGGTGGGCGAGGGCGGTCACCCGGTCGGGATCGTCAAGCAGAAGAAAGCAGGGCGTTCCGCGGGCCGCCCGCTCACTCCAGGCCTTGAGCGCGATCTCGCCGCCAATCCCGGCCGGGTCGCCCATGGTCAGCGCGAGCGGTGCCCTCACAAGCGGACGTCCACGACGGCGTCGCGCCGGAGGTCGCGGAGGTAGCGACGAGCCAACATGCTCAGGCGCTCGCGCCCCAGCGTATTGATGATGGCGGCGCGATCCGGATCGCCACCGCTGCTTCCGCCCGAGCGCTCACATACCAGGAGCACGTGGAGCGATGGCCCCGTGTCGATGGGGGCGCTAGCGGTGTCGAGCGCCAGGTCGGTGACGGCGGCGCGGATGTCCTCCGGAAGGTCCGCGGCAGCGACGGTGCCGAGGCGACCGGAGCCTGGTCCACCCCTCTGCTGTGCCACAGACTCGATGTTGGCGCAGGAGACGACGCTGCGTACATCCTCCGCATCCCTTGCGACGCGCGCCCGAGCCGCCGCGTCGGCGCCGTCCGGCATAGGCAGCACGATCTGGGCCAGCGTCAGCTTCACCGGCGCGTCAAGCGCGGCGCCGGCTATGCGCCGGTCCACCACCTTAACGAGATAGAAGCCGCCCTCGGCCGCGATCGGGTCCGAGACCTCGCCGACGTCGATCGCGGCCACCACCGCGTCGATCTCGCCCGCGAGCTGACCGCGCGGGACCCAGCCGATCTCGCCCCCGTCGGCGGCGCTGAAGCCTTGGGAGAACTCGCGCGCAACGGCCTCGAACGGCGCGCCGCCGCGGATCTGATCGGCCAAGCGCGCGGTGGTCGCCCTGGCTTCGCGCTCCTGGTCCGGCGTGTCGGCGGCAATGAAGATCTCGCGGATCCGCACCTCGGGTTGACCGGCGTTCGTCTTCATGCGTGCCAGCATCGCATCGACCTCGTCGTCGCCGACGATGATCGTGGGCTGGAGCCGAAAGCCGACCACCTTCTGCCACGCCACCTGCGCGCGCAGTTGGGCGTCCGCCACCGCCGGGTCGACCCCGCGCGAGGCGAGGAAGTCGCTCAGGCTGCCGGCCGGAAGACCGTTCTGGCTCTCGACGGTGCGGTGGGCGCGGTCGAGGTCGTCCGCGGTGACCACGATGTTCAGCCGCGTCGCCTCCTGGAGCTGCAGGCGCTCGTCGATCAGGCTCTGTAGGATCTGCGGGATCAGGCGCTGGCGGCTCTCGGCGCTGTCGGGGATGTTGGTGGTGGCGAAGATCAGGCGCAGGCGCTGTTCGACGTCGAGCGCCGAGACCACCTCATCGTTGACGACCGCGGCGATTCGGAGGACCTCCTGCGCAAGGGCCGGGCCGCTCAGGCTCATGCCGAGCAGGACGGCAACGAGAATCACGCGGCGCAGCGGCGGCATTGGTGTGCGGTTCTCACAGTGCAACGGCGCGCCGGTCCGCGCAACCCCTCAGCCGAGGTTCTTCAGGCGGGCGCGGATCACCAGCGAGGTCGAGGGCTTGAGGTCGCGGTCCTCGGTGAACCGGCGCACGAGCTCGGTCGAGAAGATGAAGCACTCGTCCTCGTAGCCGACACCGACGCCGTAGTGCAGCGTGCCCCCTTGTTCGCCGAGATCCTGGCGCGTACTAGCCTGCCCCCACCAGAAGCGCGCTAGTTGCGCCCTGCCCACCGCGAGCAGCTCCTCACGCGACACCAGCCCATCGGCCGTGAGCTCGCGATCGAGGACGACGTAGCCCAGGTCGAGACGCAGCGAAGGCGGGCCGGCACTGAGCCTAACCTCGTTGCGCCGCACCACCAGCGTATCGCGATCGAGGCGGAAGCGATTGATGAGATCGAAGTACTCGTTGGGCGCGATGCTGATCCGGCCGACGAAGTCGGAGCGCTTGTCCTCGAGGCCGGTTTTATCGGCGAAGGTGCTGTCCGCCCGGCGCCGCAGCGTTTGCCCGAACATCGCGTTCGCGTTGGCGCCCGCGGCCGTGTAGGCGCCGAGGCGCACGCCGTAGGTCAGGCGCGGTCCGCCCTCGACCCGATCGAGGCCGGGAAAGCGGTCGTGCTCGAACAGGTTGGTGTCGTCGAACTCGAACGCCAGGCTGTCCTCGTTGGGAATGCGGTCGGGATTGCCACCGTAGGGTGCGAGGACGAAGGAGGCGATCGGTTCGACCACTTGGCGAATGCCGCGCCACTCGCGGATGAAGGGAAACCGCCAGTCGAGCGCGAGCCGCGGTGCGAGGCGCCCGGCAAAGCCGTCCTCGGCATCCACGGTCGGGTCGGCACTGGTGCGCACCTCGTCGACGAAATAGCCATCGCCGCGCACGCTCGCGGTCAGCGCGTACACATCACCGAGCGGCGCGACAAAGGGAAGTCGCCACGTACCGCCGAGCGATATCCGCCGGCTGTCGGTGCTCTCGGTGCGCTCGATCACCAGGAGATTGGCCGCGACGTCGAGCCGCCCGCCCCAGGCGTCGGGCTCGCCGACCAGGTGATGGCTGACCTCGGGCGCGATCACCGGCGTGTCGCCCGGATCGTCCTGCTCGCGCAGACCCTGAAAGGCAAAGGCATCGACCAGGGAGTAGCTGCGGTCGTCGAACCCTTCGAGAAAAAGCCGCGACTGCAGGGTCTGCGCGTTGGAGATGTCGTAGCGGCGGAGATACGTATCGTCGGTGGTGCGCTGAGCATCGAATCCCCAGCGCCAGCGCTCATCGAAGTCGAAGCGCCCGAACGCATCGATGTGGCCGCGGGTATCGTGGCCGGACACCTCCGCGTTGTTCGCATCGCGCCGGCCCGGCCGGGTGATGCTGCCCCGCGCCTCGAGGAGCCCGGCGCGAAACCGCTCCCGGTACTCGCCGAGCAGCACCGGACCCTCCCGGCTGGTGAGCACTGGCGTGAGCGTCGCGTCGCGATGCGGTGCCAGCGCGAAGTAGTAGGGCAGTTCGAAACGCAATCCCAGTTGGCTCGAGCTGCCGTAGCTCGGCGCAAGGAATCCGGACTTGCGCTTGACGGTTGGATCGGGGTGGGAAAAGTACGGCGTGTAGGCTACCGGAACTCCGAAGAACTCGAGGAACGCGTCCTCGTAGTCGATGCGCTGGTGCGCCTTGTCATGGATGACGCGGACCGCCTTGATCTGCCAGAGGGGCGTGGGATCGTCGCGGCACACCGCGCAGGCGGAGTACACGGCCTTGCCGAGGATGGTCCGTTCGTCGGCGAACCGCTGCGCGCCGGTTGCGGCGATGCGGGAGTTGTCGGTCAGGAGGATGCGAATGCCGGTGATGAAGCCTTGCCGGAGCTTGTCGCTGAGCTCGACCTGGTCGGCGAACGCGACCTCGCCGCTCGGCTCGAGCACCGCGACGTTGCCTTCGGCGCGAACGATGTCGCGGCGGACGTCGTAGCTGACCCGCTCCGCGCGGAGGATGCGCCCGCCATGCTCGATCTCGACGTGGCCAACGGCGGTCACCACGTCGAGCGCGGAATCGTAGGTTAATCGGTCGGCGGCAAGCAGAAGCGGAGGTTCGTCCGCGCTCGCCGCGCGGATCGCGGCGAGCGGCACCAGAGCGAGCACGACGGTGAGCGCGACGGCGCGCAAGAGGCGCGGCGGCATCACCCATCCTCGAGGTGCAACAGCATCGTCAACCCGAGGAGCGTGGTGACGCCGGCCGGCGTCCATGCGGCGAGCACAGGGGGGATGCTCCCCGATAAGCCCAGAGCGAGCGCGACGTCGGAGAGGAAGTAGAGGACGAATCCGGCGAGAACGCCGATCACCGCCAGCGGCAGCGCGCGGCGCCGGCGGCCGAGCCGCAGCGATGATGTCGCCGCGAGCAGCACCATCGCGCATAACAGCAGCGGCCCGGCGAGCACCGAATGCCAGTAGAGCCGGTGGCGCAACGCCGAGAAGCCCGCCGACTGCAAGGTCTCGATGAACTTCGGCAGGGCCCAGAACGACATCGTTTCCGGCGCCGCGAAGCTGTCCTGGATCTGGGCCGCGGTCAGCGGCGTGGCGACGCGGTAGCTTGCCATGGATTCGGCCAGACGATCCGGCCCGGTCAGCAGGGCATCGGTGAGCAGCCAGTAGCCGTGGCGAAGCACCGCGGTACGCGCATCGATCCGGCCGCGGAACCGATCGGCCTCGCCGAACTGGAAGATCGTGACGTGCCCGAGCTGCAGGCCCGGTTGGTTGACCTCGCGGGCGTGGATCACGGACTGGCCATCCGTATCGGCTTGGCGCAGCCACAGGCCGCTGGAGGAGAGATCGAGGAAGCTTGGCCGGCCGTGCAGGTAGGTCGTTTCCAGTTGCTCATAGCGGGCGACCGTGGCCGAGGCGAGCGGATTGAACACGGTCGCGACGAAAACGCCGAGGAGGAGAGCGATGGCCACGGCCGGCGCGAGGAACTGCCAGACCGAAACCCCGGCGGCACGGGCCGCCGTCAACTCGTGGCCGCGGGTCAAGCGGTCGACCGCCAGCATGGCCCCGAACAACGCCGCGAAAGGCAGGATCTTCTGGCCGAGCAGCGGCAGCTTGAGCAGCGCCATCTGGACGAGGACGACGAAGGTGGCCTCGTCGCGGCCCTCGGCACGGCGCATGAGCTCGACCAGTTCGAACACCGCGGCGACGCATAGCAGTGCGAACAGGACGCCCGCGATCGCCCCGGCGTATCGCCGCCCCAGGTAGAGCGAG
>VGEJ01000035.1 GCA_016869335.1 Alphaproteobacteria bacterium
GCATCGAGCGCCGGCAGCGGGCGCGGGCGGTGGCCGTCGCCGGCAACGCCATCGAGACCCCGCGGCTCCTGCTCAACTCGGCGACCAACCGCTCGCCCGACGGGTTGGCCAATAGCTCCGGGCACCTCGGACGCCACTACATGCGCCACGTCATGGGCTATGTCTACGGCGTGTTCGGCCGCCCGGTGAACGCCCACCGGGGCACGCCCTGCGCCGGCATCCTCGAAGACGAGCGCCCCCACGATCCGGCGCGTGGGTTCGCGGGCGGCTATGTCCTCGGCGCGATGGCGCTAAGCCTGCCATCGTACGCCGCGTACCTGCGCCCCGCCGGCTGGGGCGCGGCCTTCGCCGCCGACGTCGAGGCCTACGGCTACGTGAGCGGGACCTTCGCAAACGGCGAGGACATGCCGATGGCGGGCAACGCGATCGCCCTCCATCCGACCGAGCGGGACGGCTGGGGCCTGCCGATACCGCTGATCACGATCAACGAGCACCCCTGCGACATCGCGCTGCGCAACCACGCGCTGAAAGCGGCCAGCGCCATCCAGGTCGCGGCCGGCGCGCAGCGCGTGATCGAGTGTCCGCCGATGCCGGGCTCGCACAACATGGGTACCGCGCGCATGAGCGCCACACCGCGCGATGGCGTGGTCGATGGTTGGGGCTGTTGCCACGATGTCCGCAACCTGTTCGTCTCCGATGGCAGCGCCTTCCCGACCGCCGGCGGCGGCAACCCGACCTTGACGATTGTCGCGCTGGCGTTGCGCCAGGCCGGGCACATCGCCGAGCGGATGCGCCGAAACGAACTGTAGCGACCCAAACGAGCGCCGCGCTATGCCAAGATACGCGGCGACCGGGGTAGGGAGAGCGAGATGCGTTGGCGCCTGCTGATCGTGCTGGCACTGCTTGGTGCGGTCGCCGGCCAGGTGGTGCTCAGGGACGACTTCGCCAGCCGCCTCAGCAGCGGCGAGATGGCACCGACCCAACTTATCGTCGATGGGGTCGACTCGAACAGCGCGCGCAGCGTCGTCGGCTATGTCCGCGCCGTGTGGAACGACTGGCTCATCCACTGGGCGCGCGGTCCGGGCAGCGATCTCGAGCCGCCGATCGCGCTCGTCGTGCTGGTGGTCGCGACGTGGCTGTTCCCCCGCCGGCTCTACTAGGGCGGAGCCCACTCTTAAGTTGCTACTCAAGATTACCCCGCATAGTATTGCGATGGCTGCGTTTATTAGGGGTGCGATGTTGCGGCTGTGGCGCGGGGCGGCACTTGGTGCGGGGCTTTCCCTGGTCTGCGGGTTCCTTCCCGCGATTGCCGATCCAGTCCCCATCAAGGCCGACCGGGTCGTAGTCCTCAAGAAGGAGCGGACGCTCCTTCTCCTACGCGATGGCGCCGTGCTCGGGCGCTTCCGCATCGCCCTGGGATCGGCGCCGATCGGGCACAAGCTCCAGAGCGGCGATGGGCGGACCCCGGAGGGTCGCTATCTTCTGGACCAGCGCAATCCCGAGAGCGAGTTCCACCGCTCGATCCGCATCTCGTATCCGAATGAGGAAGATGAGGTGCGTGCTCGCGCCCGGCGCGTGTCGCCTGGCGGCCTGATCATGATCCACGGCCTGCCGAAGGGCTACGACTCGATGGGGTCGGGTCACGCCGCCGAGGACTGGACCGACGGCTGCGTCGCCGTCAGTAACCCCGAGATGGACGAGATCTGGATGCGGGTCGATCTCGGCACGCCCATCGACCTCTTGCCCGATGCGACCCATCTCGCCGTGCCCGTCTCCGCCGATCTCTAGGGCGTGCGGCACGCTTTCCCCAACGGGCGGGCCGTGCGAAAATCGACGCCGCGAGAGGCCAGGAGGAGGAGTGGCATGGCGAAGAAGGTTGAGATGTACAACTGGCGGACGCTCCCGACCGAGGAGGTGCGCAAGGGCGTCACGCGCAGCGGGTTCCGGGGCGAGCAGGTGTTGTTAGTGATGAATCGGCTCGAGCCCGGTATGGCTCTGAGCCCGCACCGCCACCCCTTCGAGCAGGTGCTCTACATCGTCGACGGTCGGGCCCATGTGCACGTCGATGAGCAGGTGTTCGAGGCCGGACCGGGCAGCGTAATACGCATCCCACCAAACGCGCTGCACTATGCCGAGCCGATCGGCGACAAGACGGTGTGGAACCTCGACGTATTCTCGCCGATCCGCGCCGACTATCGCCACCTGGTGAGCTACCAGGCCGAGGAGTTCGCCGAAACCGGTTGATGCCCCGGCGCGACACTGTGATGTCCCGCTCCGCCCCGGTGTGAGGGCCGCTACTGTGGCTGGCGCCGTCGTGAAGGATACTCGTTTCTCTCCTGGGGACGGAGCGCATCTCGACTATGCGCCGTGGGGACACAGCACCGATGGCTACGTATCGCGACTATCACGTCGACCTCGCGCGCAATCTGATAGCGACGCTCGGCGCGCGCCATGCCATTCACGCCGCCGAGAAGTTCGGCTGGTATGGCGTCACCCAAGCGATCGCGGACATGGACAAAGCGAGCCCAGCCGTGGACCTCGAGGCAACCCTTGCGGGCGCCACAGCAACCCTCGAGGACACTCTCGGTCGGGCCTGATCGGAATCCGCACCGCCACGCCGCGCGCGGTTGGCGGGCGGCGTGCGCCGTGAGCGAGCACCCGCGCCCGCTGCCGGCGCTTCACTGGGATGCCGACCGCTACGCGCGAGACGCACGCTTCGTCGCCGACATGGCCGGCCCGGTGGTGGCGCTGTTGGCGCCGCAGCCCGGCGAACGCATTCTCGACCTCGGGTGCGGCGATGGCGCGCTCGCGGCACAGCTCGTGGCGGCGGGGGCGCGGGTCGTCGGCGTCGACTCGGCGCCCGAGATGGTCACGGCGGCGCGCCAACGCGGCATCGATGCCCACCTCGTCAACGGCGAGGCACTGACCTTCCTGGCCGAGTTCGATGCCGTGTTCTCGAACGCCGCGCTGCACTGGATGCAGCGGCCTGTCGCCGTGATCGAGGGGGTGCGGCAGGCGCTGCGACCGGGCGGGCGCTTCGTCGCCGAGCTCGGTGGGGAAGGCAACATCGCGACGATCGTCGCCGCCCTCTCGGCGGCACTGACGGCGCGCGGAGTTGAGCCCTCATCGGCCCTGCCATGGTACTTCCCGAGCAGCGCCACCTACCGCGCGCTGCTCGAGGCGGCGGGCTTCGCCGTCAGCGAGATCGCGCTCCATCGCCGGCCGACACCGGTCGCCGCCGGCGCCACCGGCTGGCTCGACACCTTTGCCGGCGGCATCTTCGCGGTTCTGCCCGAGGGCGAGCGCGCCACCGCGCGAGCAGAAGTGATCGCGTGCATCGCGCCATCCCGCCCAGCCTCCGAGGGACCCTGGATGGCCGACTACGTCCGCTTGCGCTTCCGCGCCGTCTTGCCAGACGCCGCCGCCTCGCCTAGTTGAGTCATGCCACGCTTTCGCGACAGGAGCAGGCCGTGAGCATCGCGCGCATCATCGAAGGCAAGGTCCGGCAGGCGTTTGCGCCAAGCCATCTCGCCGTGATCAACGAGAGCCACCGTCACAACGTGCCGCCCGGCTCCGAGACCCATTTCAAGCTCGTCATCGTGGCCCAGGGGTTTGCCGCCCAGAGCCGGGTTCAGCGTCACCAGGCGGTGAACCGGGTGCTGGCCGAGGAGCTACGGGGCGGCGTCCATGCCCTCTCGCTGCAGACCATGACGCCGCAGGAGTGGACGGCGAGCCGGGGCAGCGTGCTCGCCTCGCCCGAGTGTCGCGGCGGCAGCAAGGCCGCGCGCCGTTAGGGGACGCGGAAGCGGCTTCGATGCTAAGTTCAGCCGCTGCAAATCGGCCAAGGAGCTCCCTATGACACCGGAGCAAGTTCTGGCTACGCCACCGCGGCTGTTGTCACAGGCGCAGCGCGAGTTCTATTTCACGAACGGCTACCTGCTCGTCGAGGCGCTTGTCCCCGCCGAGGTCCTGGCGCGCGTGCGCGAGGTTACCGCCGCGATGGTCGAGCGGAGCCGCGGGCTCACCCGGTCGGACGCCATCTTCGACCTCGAGCCCGGCCACTCCGCGTCAACTCCACGCCTCCGCCGGCTGTCGAGCCCGGCTGAGCACGACTCCGCCTATTGGGACTTCGCGCGCGGCATCGTCGCCGATGTCGCCGCCGACCTCGTCGGCGCGGACGTCAAGTTCCATCACTCGAAGCTCAATTTCAAATGGTCGGGCGGCGGCGAGGAGGTGAAGTGGCACCAGGACATCCAGTACTGGCCGCACACCAACTACAGCCCGCTCACCATCGGCGCATACCTTGAGGACGTCGGCCCGGAGCAAGCGCCACTGGCGGTCATTCCGGGAAGCCACCTCGGTGAGCTGTTCGATGAGTACAACGGCAGGGGCGACTGGGTCGGCTGCCTCGCCGATGCGGACGCAGCCAAGCTCGACGTGAGCCGCGCTGCCTACCTCATGGGGCCGGCCGGCTCGTTGACGATCCACAACTGCCGCACGGTGCACGGCTCCAAGCCCAACCTGTCGGCGCGCGGGCGGCCGCTGCTGCTGAACGTCTACTCGGCGGCGGACGCGTTCGCGTACACCGCGAACCCGCTGCCCAGCCGCTACGAGGGCATGGTGGTGCGGGGCAAGCCGGCGCGCTGGGCCCGCCACGACCCGCGGCCGTGCCTGGTTCCGCCCGACTGGTCGGGCAGCTACACTTCGCTGTTCGCGTTGCAGCAGGAGGAGAGCTGGGATCAGGACCAACTCGCGACCGTAGCCAAGCAGCACGAGGCCATCCGCCAGCGGGTGCAGCCGACCGGCGCGGACATGTGAGGCGAGGCCAGCGATGACAAGAGCCGTGCGCTTCGAGGAGCTCAATACCGGCGACTTCGAGGCCGGCAACTTCGACAAAGTGCTGATGCCGATCGGCTCGTGCGAAAGCCACGGCGACCACCTCCCCTTCGGTACCGACGCCATGGTCGCGCACGATCTGGCGCTTGCCGTGGCCGAGCGGGTCGAGCGCACCATGGTGCTGCCGCCGACGTGGTTCGGCATGAGCCTGCACTACCGGCACAAGCCGATGTCGGTCTCGGTGACGAACGACACCAACATCCGCGTCTATCGGGAGATCCTGGATTCGGTGATCCACTGGGGCTTCAAGAAGATCCTGGTGATCAACGGCCACGACGGCAATATCCCGTGTATCGACGTCGCGGCACAGGACATCAAGATCAAGTATCCCCAGGTCGGCATCGCCGTGCTCGAGGCGTGGTGGATCATGGGCGCCGCGCTGGTGCCCAAGACGCTGTGGGACAAGTACGACGGCTACGGACACGGTGGCGAGATGGAAACCTCGCTCGGCATGGCGTTCATGCGCGGGCTCGCCAACCCCAACCGAGCCCGCGGCATGATCGACAGGAAGGACCCGTTCATCCGCGAGTTCTGGAACTACGAGGAACTCACCGACCACGGCGCCACCGGTAACGCCTCGCTGTCGACCCGCGACAAGGGCGAGACCTTCCGCACCGCCCTGATCGACTACGTCGTAGCGTTCCTCAAGCGCAAGGACGCCGAGGGCTGGGTGATATCTCGCCGCGAGGCGTGAGCGCGCCGGCGGCTGCGAGGCGCGGCGCATGAACCTGCCGTTGCTGCCGACCACGCTCGTCGGCAGCTACCCGCAGCCCGAATGGCTCATCGACCGAGGGGCGCTGCTCGCGCAGAGCCCCGCGAGCGTGCGCGCGCCCGAGCTGTGGCGGGTTCCTGCTCACGAACGCAGCGCGGCGCAGGACGACGCGGTCGTCCTGGCACTGCATGACCAAGAGCCCACCGGTCTGACCATCGTGGGCGATGGCGAGGCGCGGCGCGAGAGTGCTTCACCAGCTTCGCCACGGCACCGAAAGGCATCGACGCCAACCGCCCAGGGCTCGTTCGGAGCCGTACCGGCAAGCTCATCGCGGTGCCGCGCGTGGTCGCGTCGATCCGCCGTCCTGCGGCGGTCGACCTCGAGGAGGTCGCGTTCGTACGCCGCCACACGAACCGCCCTATCAAGATCACGGTGCCAGGCCCGTTCGCCCTGGCCAAGCTCGCCCTCGATGAGCACTACCAGGACTTTGAGGCGCTCGTGCAGGCCTGCGCCGGCGCCGTCAACGATGAGTTGCGTGAGGTGAAGGCCGCCGGCGCCGACATCGTCCAGATCGATAAGCCCTATCTCTAGGCCTTTCCCGCGCGGGCGGGGCGCCACGGCGTCGCGGGTATCGACCGGGCGCTCGCCGGCATCGCGCCGCCCACCGTGGTGCATCTCTGTTTCGGCTATGCCTACTCCGTGAAGGTGAAGCCCGCCGGCTACTCCTTCCTGCCGCAGCTTGCCGACTGCCGCGCAACTGTCGTCTCGATCGAGGCGGCGCAGCCGGGCCTCGATCCCGCGGTGCTCGCCATGCTCCGTGGGAAGCACGTCATGTTCGGGGCGCTCGACCTCGGTACCGAGGCGGTCGAGACGCCGGCGCGGGTCGCCGCGCGCCTCCGCGGGGCGCTCCGCCATGTCCCGCTCGACCATCTCTGGGTCGCGCCCGACTGCGGCATGAGGTACCTACCCCGCCACGTCGCGTTCGCCAAGCTTCAAGCGATGGCGGCCGGGGCCGCCATCGTGCGCCAGGCGTTGGCCCAGCGCTCAGCCGCCGCGCCCGCGCTCCGCCGCCAACATGCGCAGGAGCGCAATCAAAAGCCGATCGCGCTCACCCTCGAGGTTCTCGATCGAGCGGCCCGCAGCCTCGCGCTCAACGCTTGCCGCGATCCGGTCGATCACGTCGGGCGTGAGCTTTGGCGTGCCGAGATCTGCCCACCAGGCTTCGAGCGCCGGCCCAATATGATCGAGGAAATGCCGAATGCCACCGCCGCCGCCGGCGAGATGGGCGATGAGGTGCGGGCCGAGCAGCGCCCAGCGCAACCCGGGGCCATAGGCGATCGCGGTATCGACGTCCGCGGCGCTGGCAACGCCGCTCGCCACCAGATGCGCAGCCTCGCGGTAAAGGGCCGCCTGCATGCGGTTGGCGACATGACCTGGGACCTCGCGCGTCAGCTTGATCGCCTTCTTGCCGATCGCATTGTAGAACGCCACGGCCCAATCGACCGCCTGCGGGTCGGTTTCGGCGCCGCCTAGCACCTCGACGAGGGGTACCAGATGCGGCGGGTTGAACGGGTGGCCGAGGACGTAGCGCTCGCGGCCACGGCGCCCCGCCTGTAGGCGGCTCATCAACAACCCCGAAGTGCTCGACGCGAGCACGGTGTCGTCACCCAGCGCATCGTCGAGGCTGCAAAAGAGCGCGATCTTGGTCGCTTCGTTCTCGGGGCCGCTCTCCTGAACGAAGGCCGCCTCCGCCACCGCCGCACGCGCATCGCTGGAAAAGCGAAGCCGCCCTTGGTCGGCGCCCGGCGCCAGACCGAGATCACGCAGGGCCGGCCAGGCGCGGCCAACGAACGCCCGCACCTTGGCCTCACCGTCCGGCGCCGGGTCCCAGGCCACGACGTCGAGGCCCCGGCTCAGGAAATAGGCGGCCCAGCTCGCGCCGATCGTGCCGGCACCGAGCACGGTCACGCGGCGGACGGAGGTCGGCGGCGGCAATGCCATCGGCTCAGCCCTTCGCGCCCAAGCGCTTGGCCGTACCTGCGAGCATGGTATCGACCAGCGTCGGCAGGTCGTAGTCGGGCGCCCAGCCCCAGTCGGCGCGCGCCTGCCCATCATCGACCGAGTCGGGCCACGAGTCGGCGATCGCCTGACGGAAATCCGGGGCGTGGTCCCACGTGAAGCCGGGCACGCGGCGCGCTACGGCCGTGGCGAGTTCCGCCGCCGTGAAGCTCAACGCGCCGAGGTTGTAGCTGGTGCGGACGGTGATGTGGTCCGCGGGGGCGGCCATCAGATCGAGCGTCGCCTTCATGGCATCGTCCATGTACATCATGGGCATCGCGGTCTGCGCGTTCACGAAAAACGTGTAGTGCTTGCGCTCGATGGCGGCGATGAAGATCTCGACGGCGTAGTCCGAAGTGCCGCCGCCGGAGAAGGTCTTATACGTGATCAGTCCGGGGTAACGGAGGCTCCGCACGTCCAGCCCGTAGCGGAGGGCATAGTAGTGGCACAGGTTCTCGCCCGCGAGCTTGGTGACGCCATACATGGTGGTCGGCTCGAGGATGGTGCGCTGGGGCGTGTTCAGGCGCGGCGTGGTCGGACCGAAGACCGCGATGGAGCTCGGCCAGAAGACCTGCGCCAGCTTGTGGTGCACGGCGAGATCGAGGACGTGCTTGAGCGTGGAGAGGTTGACGTCCCAGGCGAGGTCCGGGTTCTGCTCGCCCGCGCCCGAGAGCAGCGTCACGAGATGATAGATGGCATCGATCCGGTGCTTGCGGATGAGCCGGTCGAGCGCATCGCGATCCCGGGCGTCGACGGTCTCGTAAGGACCGGCGGCGCGGAAGGCTGCGCTCGGCGGCGTTCGATGGCCGACCGCGATCACCGCATCGGCGCCGTGGCGGGCACGGAGGGCGGCGGTCAGGTCGGTGCCGACCTGACCCACCGCGCCGGTCACGAGCAGCGGCATCGCGGCGTCCGCCGCGTCTCAGAACAACGGTCTGAACGCGACCGGTATGCCGCCATCGCAGTGGATCGTCGTGCCGGTCATGTAGCCGTTGCGCAGGAGAAGCATGAAGGCGCGCGCCACCTCTTCGGGTTTGCCGACACGCCCGACCGGCGAGGCCCGCCCGACGCTGCGGAAGAACTTCCGGCGGTCCTTTTCCGGCATGGCGTCGAACACCGGAGTGACGATGATGCCCGGACTCACGGCGTTGACGCGGATCGGCGCCAACTCGAGCGCGAGGTTCTCGACCAGCGCCTCGACCGCAGCGTTGACCGCGGCGTAGGTGGACATGCCGGGGATCACCTTGTGCGTGGCGCAGCCCGACGTCAGCGTGATCGAGCCCCCCTTGTTCATCACGGGGACACCGTGATGGATAGCATGAAGGCTGCCGACGAGCTTGCTGTCGAACGCCTCCATGAACTCCCTCGCGGACGACTTCATGAACGGCTTGGCCACGCTCGTGATGGCGGTGATGACGATGTGATCGACCTTGCCGAGGTCCTTGAACAGGCGCTGGGCGGCCGCCTCCTTGGTGAAGTCCACGCGATGCGTCGAGGCGCGCTTGCCGATCGCTTTGGCCGCCGCCTTCAAGCGCTCGACATTGCGGCCTACGACCGCCACATCCGCGCCCGCCGCCGCGGCGCTGTGCGCCACCGCCAGCCCGATTCCGCTCGATCCGCCGATGACGACGACACGCTTGTTCTTGAGTGACACCTTCGCTTCCCCTGATTTTTGAATCCGCGCGCCGCGCGAGTCGCGACGCCGTGGCGATCCTAGTGTAACGGCACTGCCACGACTACCCCTGGCTGTCGCCGCCGTGCTGAGGTCGCCCCTTGACCTGATGGGCGGTGCGCGGGAGACTGCCTGCCTCGGAGGGCGACAAAACGATGTCGTACCCGGCCCTCGCGCCGCCTCCGCGTGAACTGGGGAGAGACAGACCGATGCCCACCGTGTCACTGGAAGTCAACGGCAAACCGGTGAAAGCCGAGGTTGAGGCGCGCACGCTGCTGGTTCAGCTCCTGCGCTACGATCTGGGGCTGACCGGCACCCATGTCGGGTGCGACACGAGCCAATGCGGCGCATGCGTCATTCACGTCGATGGTCGCGCAGTGAAGTCGTGCACGATGCTGGCGCTTCAAGCGGGTGGCACCAAGGTCGTGACCATCGAGGGTCTGGCGCGCGACGGCAAGCTGCATCCCATGCAGGCGGCGTTCAAAGAGCATCACGGCCTGCAGTGCGGCTTCTGCACGCCGGGCATGATCATGGCGGCCGTCGATATGGCCAACCGTATTCCCAACCTCGACGAGAAGACCGTCCGGCACGAGCTCGAAGGTAATCTGTGCCGCTGCACCGGGTATCATAACATCGTCCAGGCGGTGTTGGCGGGCGCCAAGGCAATGCGCGCTTGAACCAACCAGGGCGAGGGAGGAAGTCATGGCAGACACCGGGATTGGCGCCTCCGTCCGGCGCAAGGAGGATCAGCGCTTCATCACCGGCCGTGGCCACTACACGGACGACCTGAATCGGCCCGGCCAGGCTTACGCGTTCTTCGTCCGCTCGCCGCACGCGCACGCGCGCATCAAGTCGGTGAACACTGCGGCGGCGGCGAGGTCACCCGGCGTGATCGGGGTCTTCACCGGACAGGACGTCGCGGCCGACAAGCTCGGCAGCATCCCATGCGGCTGGGGCGTGACGCAGAAGGACGGCAAGCCGATGAACGCGCCGCCGCATATGCCGCTGGCGGCGGACAAGGCGCGCTACGTCGGCGACCAGGTCGCCCTGGTGGTCGCCGAGACCTACAACCAGGCGCGCGACGCGGCGGAGAAGGTCGTCGTCGACTACGAGGTTCTGCCGGCGAGCGTCGATCTGGCGGCAACCGCCAAGAAGGGCGCGCCGGTGATCCACGATCAGGCGCCCAACAACGTCTGCTTCGTGTGGGGACTGGGCGATGAGGCGGCGACGAAGGCGGCGTTCGCCAAGGCGCACCATGTCGCCAAGCTCAACCTCGTCAACAACCGGGTGATCCCCAACGCGATCGAGCCGCGGGCAGCGATCGGCGACTTCGATACGGGCGACGACAGCTACACGCTCTATGTCACCAGCCAGAACCCGCACCTGGCGCGGCTGGTGATCTCGGCGTTCGTTCAGATCGCGCCCGAGAGCAAGCTGCGTGTCGTGGCGCCCGACGTGGGCGGCGGGTTCGGCTCGAAGATCTTCATCTACGCCGAGGAGTGCGTCGTGACCTGGGCCTCGCGCAAGGTCGGGCGCCCCGTCAAGTGGACCGCGGAGCGGTTCGAGTCGTTCCTGTCGGATGCGCACGGCCGCGACCATCTGACCCATGTCGAACTGGCTCTGGACAAGGACGGCAAGTTCCTCGGCCTGCGCGTGGATACGACGGCGAACATGGGCGCCTACCTGTCCAACTTCGCGTCGGCGATCCCGACCTACCTGTACGGAACGCTCCTTCAGGGCGTCTACACCACGGCCGCAATCTACTGCGAGGTGACATCGGTGTTCACCAACACAGTGCCGGTGGACGCGGTGCGCGGAGCGGGACGGCCGGAGGCGACCTACCTCATCGAACGCATCGTCGACGTCGCGGCAAGCGACATGGGGATCGACCGAGCCGAGATCCGGCGCCGCAACTTCATTGCAGCGATCGCTTTCCCGTATCAGACCCAGGTGGCCCTGCAGTACGACTCGGGCAACTATGGCGCCAGCCTCGAGAAGGCGCTCACGATGATCGACTATGCCGGATTCGAGAAGCGCCGCAAGGAGGCGGCCGGGCGCGGCAAGCTTCGTGGGATCGGGCTCGCGTCCTACATCGAGGCGTGCGGCATCGCCCCCTCCCAGGTCGTGGGCTCGCTCGGCGCCGGTGTCGGCCTCTACGAGGCCGGCCAGGTGCGGTTCGATGCGACCGGCAACGTCACCGTGTTCACCGGCTCGCACACGCACGGCCAGAGCCACGAGACGACGTTCGCCCAGATCGTGTCCGACTACCTTGGCGTTCCGTTCGAGAAGATCGAGGTCGTGCATGGCGACTCCGGTCGCATCCCGTTCGGCATGGGCACCTATGGCTCGCGCTCGCTTGCGGTGGGTGGCAGCGCGATCGTCCGCGCGATGGACAAGGTCATCGCCAAAGGGCGCAGGATCGCGGCGCATCTTCTCGAGGCGTCCGAGGCCGATATCGAGTTCAAGGCGGGCAAGTTTTCGGTCAAGGGAACCGACCGCGCCAAGACCATCGGAGAGATCGCCTTCGCGGCCTACGTCCCGCACAACTACCCATTGAGTGAGCTCGAGCCCGGCCTGGACGAGACCGCGTTCTACGATCCGGCCAACTTCACGTTCCCTGCCGGCACCCATGTGTGCGAGGTCGAGATCGATCGCGACACGGGCGTGGTGGCGGTCGAGCGCTGGGTGGCGGTGGACGATTTCGGCCGGATCATCAATCCGATGGTCGTGGCCGGCCAGGTCCAGGGCGGGGTCGCCCACGGGGTCGGGCAGGCTCTGTGCGAGGCCGCGGTGTACGACAAGAGTGGTCAGCTCTTGACCGGATCGTACATGGACTACTGCATGCCGCGGGCCGGCGACTTGCCAAGCATCGAGGTTGATACCACGGTCACGCTCTGCACCCACAATCCGCTGGGGGTGAAGGGCTGCGGCGAAACCGGCGCGATCGCCGCGCCCGCAACGCTGATCAACGCCATCGTCGATGCATTGGCGCCGCTCGGCGTGAAGCACATCGAGATGCCGGCGACATCCCAGCGGGTGTGGCAGGCCATTCACAGCGCGTCGTAGGCGCGTCGAGCGATCAGGGAGAGCACAAGCCATGCACGATTTTCGCTACCACCGTCCGTCCTCGGTCGATGAGGCGGTGAAGCTCTTGGCGGGCAAGTCCGACGCGCGGGTCATGGCGGGGGGCATGACCTTGATCCCGACGCTGAAGCAGCGCCTGGCAAAGCTCACGGATGTCATCGATCTCGCCGCGATCAAGGAACTCAAGGGCATCAAGGTCGAAGGCAAGGCCGTGACCATCGGGGCCATGACGCCGCACCACGAGGTCGCGTCCTCGATCGCGGTGAAGAAGGCCATTCCCGCCCTCGCCGCGCTGGCGGCTGGTATCGGCGACCCGCACGTGCGACACCGCGGGACCATCGGCGGCGCCGTCGCCAACAACGACCCGACGGCCGACTACACGGCCGCCGTGCTGGCGCTCAATGCCACCGTCAAGACCAACAAGCGGAGCATCGCTGCCGACAGCTTCTTCAAGGGTCTGTTCGAGACGGCGCTCGGCGAGGGCGAGCTCATTACGGCGGTGAGCTTCCCCGTGGTAGACAAGGCAGCCTACATGAAGTTCGCGAACCCGGCCTCGCGCTACGCGATCGTCGGGGTTTTCGTCGCGAAGTCGGGCGCCTCGGTGCGGACGGCGGTCACGGGCGCGGCCTCGTGCGTCTTCCGTTGCGCGCCCATCGAAACCGCGCTCGCCAAGAGTTTCGCGCCCGAGGCCATCGCCAGCGTCATGATCGACGGCAAGGACTTCAACTCCGACATCCACGCCAGCGCGGAGTACCGCGCGCACCTTGTGCGCGTGATGGCGCAGCGTGCCGTCGCGGCCGCTGCCTAAGCGCATCCTGCGGCCGCATCGGCCGCACCGGGCGCGTTCCAAGGGGAGGGCAACCTCCCCTTGGCGTTTTATTCTCGATCGGACCTGATCTGTATGCAGCCTCTCCCCGACTCGGTCGACCAGACGCTCGACCTGCTCGCCCGCGGCAACTACGTTGCCGATCGCAGCCTCGCGACCACTCTGTTCCTCAGCCTGAAGCTGGGTCGGCCGCTGTTCCTCGAAGGTGAGGCCGGAGTAGGCAAGACCGAGATCGCGCTCGTGTTGGCGAAGGCGCTGGGCCGGCGTCTCGTCCGTTTGCAGTGCTACGAGGGCCTCGACGTTGCGAGCGCCGTCTACGAGTGGAACTACGCCGCGCAGATGATCGAGATCCGCATGGCCGAGGCGGAGGGTGTCAACGACCGCGCGCTCCTCGCAAGCGACGTGTTCTCGGAGCGGTTCTTGATCAAGCGCCCGCTCCTGCAAGCGCTCGAGCGTAATGAAGTGGGCTCGCCCGTCCTGTTGATCGACGAGCTCGACCGCACCGATGAGGCGTTCGAGGCCTTCCTGCTCGAGGTGCTCGCGGACTACCAGATCACGATCCCCGAGATCGGAACGATCAGGGCCGAGATGCCGCCGATCACCATCATCACCTCCAACCGCACGCGCGAGATCCACGACGCGCTCAAACGGCGCTGCTACTACCATTGGGTCGGCTATCCCGACGCGGCGCGCGAGCTGGCGATTTTGCGC